>CAYSZA010000032.1:0-17849 GCA_964435275.1 uncultured Methanosarcinales archaeon
TCTGTCTAGATTCGGATAATCTCATATCAAGATTTCGAAAAAGAGATATGCATAATCCACTCTTCAGAAAATTACTTCATGAATTAAATTAATTATTGAGTTAAAAACGATTTTTCTTAGTAAAACGATTTTTCTTAGTATAATTTAGCCCTCCTGAGCTCAACTCAATATTTTTACTGTAACTAGCACGCCTGAGCGAGCGAATAGAGTGAAACGGACACTGGACTCCAGAAGGGGATCTGGACCGTCCTCCCGAGACGGGACTCGGGGAGTGAAACGGACACTGGACTCCAGAAGGGGATCTGGACCGTCCTCCCGAGACGGGACTCTGGCGAAAAAAAGTATTAAAAGCTGAATAAGAAATAAAGAAGCCCAATATAAGCAAAGTTATTTATAGAATCTGATTACAAAATCAGGGATTAGAAGGATACATATTAACAACAAAAGTAGATTGGAGGATAATATGGCAAAAGTGATACCATTCGCGCCAATTGAGCGTTTAATAAGAACCGCAGGTGCTCATAGAGTAAGTGAGAGTGCGGGAATGGCCCTTACGGAAATTCTGGAAGAATACGGACTTGAGATCTCAAGAGAAGCTATAAAACTTGCAGAACATGCAGGCAGGAAAACCGTAAAAGCTGAAGATATAAAATTAGCAAAAGAAATGCTGTAAAAAAAGAAATGCTGTAAATTAAGACTGAGCATCCCTTAAAATCAATTCATAAGGTGCGTTTTAATTCAGGGGATGGCATTAAAAGTAAAATGCTGAGAAACAGCATTTTTTCTATTTTTTAACTAAGATTCAATTATGCGGTTGCGGGTTCCAGATCCACTATGGTGAGGGATTCCACAGGGCAAATCTTTGCGCAGGCTCCGCAGCGTACGCAGATTTCTTCATTGAGAATTGCCACTCCGTCAAGGATCCGAATTGCCAGTTCAGTGGTCTCAGGATCAAAATCGTCACTCTTTGTCAGTTTTGCATTTATAGGGCAAACGGAAGCACAGATTCCACACCCAACGCACTTTTTGGACTGAATTATTTTTTTGTTTTTCTTATCTGCCTTTGCCATTAATAGTCACCTCAAAATTTCCAGAGAACTGCCAGACAACGGAATAAGCTGCAGGAAGTTGTAAAAGCAGAAGCTGGCTGTAAATATAATTATAAATTTATATTTGTCCTGTCGATGATATATTTGATATTTTTAAAATATATGAAGATTTCGAAGCAAACTTTTTCAAAAAAAGTTTGATCGCAAGCCTTTTCAAAAAAGGCTTGACCGAAAACTCCTGGTAGCGGCGTGATCACAAGCCTTTTCAAAAAAAGTTTGATCGCAAACTTTTTCAAAAAAAAGTTTGATCAAAAACGACATTGGCGGCGTGATAAACCGGCGTAACGCAAGCTTTTTCAAAAAAAGGTTTGATCGAAAATCACCCCTAGTAGCGGCGTGATCAACCGGCTCAACGGTTGCGGCTCAACGGTTGCGCTTGAGATTATACTCCCAGGATCAGGTCAGCGAGACCTATACCTGTCACGGTAAGAACGGTTACTACAATTCCTGCTATCATCACACCTGCAGCAATTGCCGGTAACGCATGCCTGAACTTGATCCCGAATACGAATGCTGCTGCGCAGCCTGACCAGGCTCCAGTAGCCGGCAGAGGTATGGCTACGAAGACAGTCAGCGCAAGGAGTCCGTATTTCTCAAAACTCTCAGTATTGTTCCGGCGGGTCCTTGAGAAGAGCCAGGTAAAAAACCTATCAAAGATTTCGTACCGTCTGAGATAGTCCGAAACCGGTTCAAGGAAGAGCAAGAGGGGAACTATGGGAAGAAGGTTTCCAAGCACTGAGAAAAAAAAAGCCTCAAAGGGTCCCATTCCATAAATGCTCATTGCAATAGGAATTGCTCCTCTTAACTCCGAAACGGGTAGAGCTCCCAGGATAAGGACTGCGAACCAGTGGGGAACAGAACCCAGCATATCTACTAATGCGATTTCAACAGACATGGTGATCAGGATTTATTAATTCTTATGTTTATATTTTAAGAGAAGGCCCGATTCAAGCCATCTCAACCTTTCTTCAGAGATCTGGAGTATAAAGAAACGGTATTTTGATTCATCAAACCTTAATCTGAGGTGGAAAGCGCGAAATGCGCGAGTAAAGCTTCGAGCTGGATCTTCTCAGTAGCTCCTTCAGTAAGCCTGAAATCTATCTCGCCTATTATATCTACTAGTTCAACAATGCGCTTTTCCGAAAGCCCGAGATCAAGAATCACCCGGTTATCCATTTCGGAGATTGCCCTGTAAATTTGTCCAACTATGTCTTCCCCCGAAAGACCCTCTTCGTAGAGCAACCTGTTAAGTTCCTTTCGAGCGGCCCTGAAGTTTCCACGCAGAGCGGTCTCGATCAGGTTTCTGATATCTTCAGGATTTGCGGTTGCGGTAGTTCTGTAAATGGTTTCCCTGGATATAGGTTTTTCCGGGTCTATGAAAGCTGCAGCCTGAAGGGAATTTACGGCTTTTCTCATGTCTCCCTGGGCTACGTAGACAAGAGCCTCATATCCGTCTTCAGTAATGGATAGGTTCTGATCCTTAGCTATGTATTCAAGGCGTTTCCTGATAGACTCATTGGAAAGCCGTCTGAACCTGAAAACTGCACAACGGGACTGGATAGGCTCGATGATCCTGGAGGAGTAATTACAAGATAGAATAAACCGGCAGTTGTTACTGAAGCGCTCCATGGTCCGCCTGAGTGCAGATTGTGCATCCGGGGTCAGTGCATCGGCTTCATCCAGAAAAATAATCTTAAATCCTGCTCCCCCTATAGGAGCAGTCTTAGCAAAGTTTTTTATTTTTGTCCGTACAACGTCAATGCCCCTTTCGTCCGACGCATTGAGTTCGGTAAAGTTCTCACGCCAGAGATCTTCCCCGAAAATCTCTCTTGCAATCGAAACTGCAGAAGCCGTTTTTCCGACACCAGGCGGGCCGGAAAAAAGGAGGTGGGGAAGATTTTTCGTTGCAACGTAGGATTTCAGGCGTTCGATTGTTTCTTCCTGCCCTGTTACCTCATCCAGCCTGACAGGCCTGTATTTTTCGATCCAGATCTCTTCTTTAATCGTATAGTCCTCCATTAATGCTTGCACCTTATTTAGAGAAGCTAATATTTAAACTTTTGAATGTTCTCAGCAGTTATGTTTAACGGCATTTTAAAAGCACAGTTTATGCGTTACAGCCAGTGATACAACCAATATATAAATGTATAGAAAACAAAGAATAAAGGAGTAACAGGAGAAGAAAAATAGCAACTTTACAGTTGAAAGGTTAAAGAAAATAATAACACTTTCGTCTGCTGTTCATTCTCTCGGTCAAGATTACTTAATTTCTCTATTTTTACTATTATTAATAGTTTTTACTAATTTCACTATTTTCCAGTACTGGCTTTAGTGGTTTTTCACCGCTAGATCTTTATATTGCTTTTATTATATTTTTATTTTTAATCTATTACTTTACTCTTCCTGATAAAAAATACTATACAAAAATTCATTTCAAAAGGTTATTGGACTATACTTTTAGGGAATTAGTATATTTGAATGCCGGTCAAGGATATAGCAGTTGTCTTACATAAATTACATTGAGGTCAAACACTTTTATTTAATTTGCTTGAGGAGTCGAAAATGGAAGAACAAACGGAAAAATCGAAAATGGAGAAGCTAACCGAAGAACTCAAAGAGATGGCTCTGACCCTTGGAGCCTTTAAAGTCGGTATCGCTACAACCGAAACCCTTGCAGGCGGTCCTCCTTCCACAGACCTGACATATGTGTTGCCAGGGGCAAAATCGGCAGTTGTTTTTGCCCTTGCTTTTGACCAGAACCTTATAGAGCCCTACTTTAGAAAAGAGGACCATAAATCCCTCGACACTAATAAAGTGCGAACCACCACCCTTGCCAACGGGATAGCACTTGAAATGGCAGGATTCTTGCAGCAGTATGGATATAAAGCTGCTCCCCAGCTTGCAAATTTCGTCTACCGTCAGGATTCGGAAAACTGGCTGCTGGATATGCACCCCCCTATTTCCCACAGGTATCTGGCCGTTCGCTCTGGGATAGGGCATTTCGGGTACTCAGGGAACATAATTACAAAGGAATACGGGTCAGCAATTGTCCTGGCATCTGTAGTTACGGATGCGGAACTTATCCCAACTGACCCCCTGCCAGAAAAAGAAAATTATTGTGATGAATGCAAAATCTGCCTCTCAGTATGTTCCTCTGGATATGTTGATCCTGTTGAAAAGGTTACTGTAACGCTTGGGGGCAAGGAGTTTAGTTATGGAAAGCGAAGAAGTAATAGTCGATGCTTCCTTGTCTGCGGGGGACTTACAGGTCTGAACTCCTCTGGAAACTGGTCTACCTGGTCTCCGGCTCGCTTTGAAATCCCCAAAAAAGATGAAGATTTTATCGCTGCATTGCCCGGTACAATAGAAGCGTACCTCAAAAGGCCGAAGATCAAAGGCGGATTTTTCATATGCCTGATTCCAGGGAACAGAATGGAATATACCTGTTCAAACTGTCACTTTGTCTGCCATCCGGACAAAGAAGTGAGGAAAGCCAGATACAAGATGCTCACAGAAAGTGGCGTAGTTATACAGGAATCTGACGGAACTCTCAGAGCTGTGTCTCCTGAAGAAGCAAAAAAGTATATCGAATCTATGCCCTCAGAAAGGAGAAAACTGTATGAGTCGGTTCCAGAGGAGGAAACGATCTGAAAGCAGGAGGATTAACTCAAAAATATACAGGTGCAGAATATTCTGATACAGTAGAGAAGATAGTCTGGCAGAAAGATGCAGCAGAGAAGAAACATTAGCAGAGAGAGTTTAATCCATATATATGGTATGCAGAGTCTCATAGATTGGCCCTTTCGGAGTTAATGTGCTTTTCTTTAAAAGCACTTTATTTACCCACATAGTACCAATTTCTACGTCTTCTAACTCTTTTACGGTGTTTATGAAGGCGTTTTTCTGATCCTTCTTAAGGAATTTTATCCTGGCAAGCGTAGCATGAGCAGTAAACTCCCGCTCGTCTTTTTCAAATTTGAAAGGTTTTAGTAAACTCTCTACATTGTCATGTAACGCCCTGAAGTTTCCGGTTGCACCCAGCCAGAGTACTTTAGGATTCGAAGGTCTGGGAAAAACTCCAAGACCTCTCACTTTTGCCTCGAAAGGTTCGCATGTAATAGAATCGAGAGTTGCGGAAAGCAGGGAAATTCTTGATTCGTCCACATTTCCCAGGAACTTCAAAGTTATGTGAACGAGCTCAGGATCAACGAACTTCAGATCAAAATCAGAAAATCGGTCCTGAAGCTTCCGAATCTCCTCCGTAAAACCTGGGTCTAACTCTACTGCTATAAATGTCCTGATCAAAGCATTCACCAATCTTAATTGAAAAGCGGACCAGAAAAATCTTCCTGTTAACTCTTTTCTGAAAAATTTAATTTGACCTCGTTTTCGGAGGAATTGTAAACCCTTCTGAAGGTCGTTCAGAAAAAAGAAATTGGAGAATTGGGATGCGAGAAGGCAGAAGGAAAAAAGAAAAAAACGGAGGATTACAGGGCAATTATAATATATAAGAGATAAGTACAGAGGAGTAAATAAGCTTAAGTATTTATAAAGTTGCCTTCAATGTTAACCTGAGGATAATAATTCTAACCCAGAGAAAACGCTAAGTAAAAAAAATAATAATCCTAATTTAAGAGAGTAATGTTAGTCCAGAGAAATAATATTAACTTCAAAAATAAAAAGTAGAACCGCAAATCGGTTGCTGCAAAAAGAAAAAGCGGTGGATCATATGGATAGAGCACGTATAATTGCAGAAACGGCAGCCCGGATTTCCAGAGAACTTGATGCTGCCGCAATTATGGTTTCCGGGGAGCTGAATTTTGAAGGGATCGAAACTGGGGGAATTCCGGTCTATTATATCTCCATGCGCCCAAAAAGTATAATAGACCATCTGGTCTCCACTGGAAAAGATGGAAAAAACCCTCTGAAGGAGCTTGGCGACCAGATAAACCGGGAGGCCGCAGGTAACTCTGACCACCTTCAGCAGGCTGCAGCCATAGAGTACGTGCTTGGAGAGCTGGAAAGAGGGATTATTGTAGGCGTGGTCGAAACTCGCGGCTCAAGTTCAATTATTATACATAACATCGACGAAAATCCTCTTGTAAAAGCTATGAAAGAGTGTCAGGAGAGGATAAAACCTGAGGTAATGAGTGCAATCATGAAAATTTCTTTTGATATTGTCCTGACAGGTAGAGAAGGCAGGAAAATAGGGGCTGCCTTCATTATAGGTGATTCCGAAGAGGTCCTGAAGCGCTCGCACCAGATAATACTGAATCCGTATGCAGGCCACGACGAAATTTACAGGAATGTCCTTGACAAGAGAAACTGGGAATCCATAAAGGAATTTGCCCAGCTTGATGGAGTTTTTGTGGTAGATGAAAAAGGGATTATCCTTGCTGCAGGTCGCTACCTTGACGTTGACGGAAGAAACGTGGATATCGAAAAGGGATTGGGAGGCAGGCACGTTTCCGCAGCTGCAATCAGCAGAGATACTGTCGCTATCGCAGTTACAGTTTCGGAATCGGGTGGGATTCTCAGGGTATACAAAGACGCAAAAGAAACAATCTGCATGGAATGCATGAAGCCTGCGGTAAGGTACGTCTAAACCTTAATGTCAGTCGTGAAAACAATCTCAAGAATCAAAGATTTTTAATTGCGCGCAAGAAGTATGAATTTCAAAGTTATTAAGAGCAGATACCTTCCGGGGAGTGCAGGGAATGGAGGCGACACATAAACTCATAAACAAAGAAAATATATTTCTAAACATGCGGGAAAATAAACAAAGTGGGGGAATTTTATGAAAAGGCAACTTCTTTATATTCCTTTTAGCCTCACGTTCTTTTTTCTTTTAATTCTTATTTTGATTTTCGGGCTTAGTTTTCTCTTTTTTGGAGTAATTATTTCGGCGTTTACGAAAATTGGGTTCTCTTTCGGGGATGCACTCCTCATTCTTGTAATGTCTCTCGTCGGAAGCGGCATCAATATCCCTCTGACAACCCTCAGGTCCGATACTCCGGTAGTCAGAGACACTTATATCCGCGTCTTTGGCGTATCTTACAGGGTTCCAGTCCGGCGCGTGACAAGAAATGAAACGACAATTGCTGTCAACGTGGGAGGAGCAGTAATTCCTGTTTTGATTTCAGCTTACCTCCTTACGAAATTTCCCTCTTCTCTCCTGCTTGCAGGAGCCGGCATCTTAATAGTTACAATCATAACTTATTCCGTAGCAAGGCCAATTCGCGGAATAGGTATCGCGACTCCGGCCCTGGTACCACCTCTTGCAGCCGCCCTTGCTGCGATCCTGTTGACATCTGTTATCCAGATTCCGGACTGTCCGGTCGACCAGTGCCGCGTTGTCACTGCCTATGCAGGAGGAGTGCTCGGGACCCTGATAGGAGCCGATCTCCTTAACCTGGGAAAAATAAAGAACCTTGGAGCTCCAATTGCAAGCATAGGAGGGGCAGGAACCTTTGATGGAATTTTTTTAAGCGGGTTTATCGCCCTTCTCCTGATATAAAGAAATACAGGGATTGAGAGCCTGAAAAACAGCTTAGCCCGCAACCTTGAAACGGAGCAAAGCTGCGATTCCTCCCAGTTTATGAAGCTTTTCTCCGGGCTCAAAAGCCGTACTGAAAACAACGACCTTTCCCTGGGACTGTTCAACTTCCATTAGGAGCTTATCGATATCCTCTCCTTTTTCCCGTCCTTCGCGAAGGGTTTCGTCAGCAACTAACAGGGTTTCGACAGCTCCGTAATTAAGGGCATTCTTAACATCGGCAAGACCATAAGCAGCTTTGCCATCCATTGAAATTTCACGGATAAGATCTTCCATCAGGGCGGATTCGCGGGCTATACGGGACTCCTGCATAATGCGGTCCACTGCGCCTCTGCGGAGAACTTCCTGAAAGCCGGACATTCCTATCATGGAGGTGTCTTCGATCAGGGCTTTTGAAGCCATAGCCGGTTCAAGTTCCTGGAAGTACTTAATGAAGTCCTCTTTTGTAAATCCGGGTCCGGCAATAACTATAGACGCTTCCTCAGGAACTGCGTGCCTGAGCTGTTCTACAACTTCCCTAAAAAACTCATTCCTCAGGCCAGTCTCTCGCTTTCCTGAAGACTGCCGGATATGAGAATATATCTCTATTCCGTAGTGGTGCACAAATCCGATATCGGCATCGCCTTCTTCTATTGCGACAATAACGACTTTCGGGCGCTTCGAAGCTTCCTCAGCATCCTGGATCCGCTGGAGCTGGTCGTTCTTCCATTGTTTCTTGACGATAGAAAGATTGGTTCCGATCTCAACATTGAGAGTGTGATAGGAGCCTGCATCCATACCATGCTCTATCACACCATGTACCCTCAGTCGGTTTGCAAACTTATGAAACTCGATTTCCTCAACCCTGATTCCGAGCCTTACCTTTACTTTTTCAACCTTTTCAGGGCGGATTTTGTCACTTGCAGCATCGGCTTTCCTTTTGGTGACTGCAAAAATCAGATCCCCTTTTTCGATTATGTATTTAAGGTGCCAGAGATCATCGAGGGTTTCGGCTGTTACTGCAATCTCCCCCTCCCTTCCCTTCAGGGAGCGGTTCGTAATTCTCATGCCTTTTTCACTCCATGCATTTCAATCTCATCTTCACTTCTTTCTCCGGCTCCTTCTGCAAACTTTTCCCCGAATTCCCCTTCAATTTCTTCCTCACCATCTTCAGGTTCATTCTCTACTTCCGGGAGTATGTATCCCTCTTCTTCATGCTCAACCCTTTCTCCCTTCCTTTCCGGTTTCTGGCTCTTTAAGTCCGATTCTCCGGGAGGGATCATCATGGCTACCTGATCAGGTGAGGCAATCTGCTTTACAAAACGGGGATCATTGAGCTCATCCGCATAAATCCTGTAGATCTTTTTTGAAATATCGTTCTGGTTAAAAGCCCCCGGCAATACTTCGAGAATATAATCCCCATGCTTCCGGACTGCAGAAGCTGGCCCGCCTATCACTCTCGTCTCGCCTTTGAGCTCGAGCCCGACTGCAATTCCGAGGGGAATATCGTTAAAGTAATTGCGCTCTCCCCGGATAATAAAGGCCCCCTTTCTTAGATATTCTCCAGATTCCGGAGTCTTTGTAACCTGTTCGGCTTTGACCCAGTAACAGTCCCCACTGAAATGCCCGGCTTTCCAGAGGCTGGAATAAGAAACTGCAAACTGTGCCGCCTCCTGCAGGGTAGATTCGGGAACCTTTTCTCCGCCGGTTTTGATAACAGTGAGAGGAGCACCAGGTGTCTGGGTATGGAAGACAAGATCTCTCTTTTCCAGGTATTTCTTAAAGACTTCCTCATTGGTATCAGCATCCCTGCCCCCTACAACAAGGAAGCCGTCCGAGGATACAAACCACCTGAACCTGTCATACCAGTGCTTTTTCCGGGATGCCTGAAGCTTCCTTCCTGCCTTTGCAGCCTTCGCCACAGCTTTTTTCTCCATAGCCTTCCTGGTATCCTCGATAGCTTTGAGAGCGCCTTCTTTTTTCTTGCTAAATTTCTTAACCTTCTCATAGTATTCCTGAGCGTTTTGTGGCACTGTCTTCCGGATATCAAGGTTAACGATTCTTCCGTCAAGCTCCACAGTTATAGTCCCGGTCCTGGGGTCGATATTTGTGATTTTTTGTGCAGCAGGCAAAGTCTTTTTGGCCTGTTTCAGAATAGAGCGGATTTCATCCCAGGAGTAACCCTTTGCCCTTGCACCGTTAAGCACGGAAAAAAGCTCTTCTATAATCTGATAATTTGCATAAACAGTTTCGGCAAGGGTGTTACTTTTCTCGATTTCTTTTTCGAACTTTTTAAGGCTCTCTTCCTGCTGGAGAAGCCGCCGTTCATAGACACCAAGAGTTTTCTCCTTTTTCTGAGCCTCTTTTACCTCTTCGACCTGTTCAAGTGCCTTTTTTCCAAAAAACTCATCAAGTGCCGTATTAAAGGAATCAAAATACTCTTTTTCAAATCCGGAATAGCGAGTAAGGTCAAAAGGAAGCACATCAAAGGTTTCCAGCTTTCCGTTAATTTCCTTTTTCACGTGCTGGGGCCTGAGGTTAGGAGCTTCAGCTTCAACCCCGATTTCGGGCTTAATTTCGTCTTTGGGTTTAAGTCCAGCTTCGGATTCAAGTTCGGATCCTGGTTTAATTCCGGTTTCGGCTTCAGCTTCTCCGATCCCTTTGCCTCCGGCTCCTGCCCCAAAAAGCGGGGAAAAGAGGTCATGCATTGCATTGCAGAGCCGTGATGCATCTTCTTCAGTTGCCTCCTTCGAAGGCTTTGATTTGTCAATTCCCGCCCTTGCACAGACTTCTTCTGCCAGAACCCCACCCAGATTGAACCTTGTGGCAATCGTGCGGACAATATCCGCCGTAGACCTGGAAAAAGCCTCCATAAGATCTGAAACTTTAGCTTCCAGAGGGCTCAACTGCGCCTCAGGCAGTTCGTAGATTTCTCCGCTCCGAAGCCGCCTGTCTTTAAGAGTCACAGGATTCATAGGCAGGATAATCCTGTTTTCCGAATCAACGATAAGCACGTTCCCCCGCGCAAAGAGCTCCACAATAAGAGTACTTCTGACCCCTCCTCTCTCGATTCCAATCTTTACTATCCTGTCAAAATCATGCTGCTCCACAGATACGATCCTGCCCCCCATCAGGTATTTTCTAAGCAGCATCGGAAAAGCCTGGGGAAGTGTCGGGCTTGCCCTTAGGTATTTACTTAAATGAATGCGCTTCCCGGCCTCAATAACCAGGTTGTCCCTGCCCTGGTGAAAAACGTAAAGGTTGATGCGGATCTCCTCGTTCGTAGGCTGATAGATCTTCCCGATCTTCGCATCAATAATGGATTTTGGACCCGCTGACAGTTCGGCAACGACTGCAGCTACGTCGGCACTTGACATATCCTGTTTCATGAAGTGGATATAATAGAGGCTTTTCGTATAAGTATTTCCTGTGTTCTTGCCATAGTCGAGTTTAATTTGGTACCCTCTTCAGAAACGATTTCTTCAGAAGCCGCTATGAAAGAGTCAACTGTTGGGGATTAGATATCTTCAACATAAACAGTTAAGTCTTAGTTACAGTACCCCCGTCGCTTTCAGATCCGTTTGTAGCTGTTATGGGTTCAGGTAGTGGTTTCATTGGGACTTATTGTCGTTGAACCACTTGATGAAACGCTTCCGATTCGCTGGTCAATAGTGACATCTGTAGCACCAGAAATACTCCAAGTTAATGTTGTACTTTCTCCAGAGACGTTTTGAGATCTTCTCCAAGTTTACCATTTATTCCATTGACAATTGACTGCGACAATGAAAGTCTTAAAGTTATATATACGGTTTTAAACATACCCTAATAAACTTGATATAAATCATCTTTGACAGAAGCATACAATATGGAATATAGAAATGAGCTTGATGCTTCGGTTTTCTCAATATGTTTAGTTCTAATATCCTTACTGGCATATGCAATTTCTTTGACATTTTGCCAAAGGATATTCACGAATATTTCTCTTAATAAATTTCAGACAGTACTATCAGGTGTTCAACCATAGACCTTCATATTTTGCTTCAGGTATACGCCTTGAAGATCCAGAGCATCACTCTCTGCCTGCTTTCCTTCATCAAACCTAATAAGATCATCCTTGCTGGATAATAAATATCCATACTGTTATAAACCACTTAACCTCGCATGGACTTCTTTGAGAGGGTCACCTCAGTAGATTCAGATAGCTTTTCCCCCTATTGCCTACCCTCAATTAAGTATTATATATAAGTAGTTCAACCCAAACGTTCATTAGAGGATATTCGTCAGCTTTTGGGGTTCGTATTCCTTGCTGATACCGGAAACTTCTCTATTAACTGTACAAGTTCTACTAATGAACTCGTCCTAAAACTTAGCATTTGCATATTTGAATCTCTTATTTAGAATTACCGATAGAGTTCTCAGATCTTGAAAAAAGTCTGAAAATTTTTGTTATTAAGAGCAAAGTGGGTTTTAGGATATGCTCAATCTAAAGTGATCCATCAATGATAAGTTAATATTTATCCAGAAAATTCACATACTTGTGCTCTACATCTCATTTTCTACGCTGTATAGTTTTTGGTTTTCCGTATACCGGTAAGCTTAGAAAACGAATGCATTTGAACAAGGTGCATTTGAACAAAATGCATAAGATGAAATATCAACTAGCTAATGGGGCATGACAAAAATATTATTAAAAAGAGTCAATATTTCTGAAGATCAATTAAGAAGTAGATGGTAGAGTTTTGAGTCCCTATTCTCAAATCCCTACCTGCGATCCAACCCAAAGATTAAGAGGAAACCCTATTACTCTTAATCTGCACGTTTATAATAGCATCGTTATATATATCATGATTGATGTGAAAAATTGTTTCCAATTTAAAATTGCAATATAATTGAATAATTTGTATTATATTGAGAATTTTAATGACATTAAAATAAAATGCATTAAATTATATTTCGTTTAAAAACAATTTTTGATATAATTTATTTAATATAGTATATATTATTAGTATATGCTGGAGTTGGGGAACAACCGGGGTATCATCTATCCAATAAAGAATCTCCTGGAGGTCGCTGATTCTTCTTCGAATTAATATGTTTGGGGGAACATAATATTTCGAAGAGACTGTATTGGGGGATACAGTATCAGCGCCTCTGGGCTTCTTCTTACATTACATATTCGAATTTAGAAAATTCTTTATCGAATTTAAAAATGAAAATTCAAGGAGCTTATTCATGAAACATCTAAAAGCATGTCCAAAATGCAACGCTAACCTGAAATTGCGTTCAGATGGCGAGACCCAGTACTGCGATATTTGCAGTTACTGGACAAAAGTAGGTACCGCAAGACTCGATTCAATTATGATTTATGGATGAAAAGAAAACATAAAAAGTGAAAAGAAAGGTTAAAGTTAGACTTTTATTATCTAAAAGCTATTTTTAGTGAGTCTCAGTGATAATTTCTTCTCCCTTGGTCCAACCTTTTCTAAGCCTTTATTTCACTATGACAACACCCTTCATGGAAGGATCAACCGAGCAGTAGTAGTTATAAGTGCCTGCTTTGGTGAATTTATGTTCGTATGATTTTCCACTAGAAATGTCACCGGATGAAAAATCAGTTCCTACGACTGTATGGATACCTGCGTCCAGATTTGTCCATTTTACGGTATCACCATTAGATATTGTAATTGAATCCGGATTGAAAGAAGCGTTTTGAATTTTAACGTCAACTGTTTTACCTTTACCTGCGCATCCTATTGCCAGAAATATAGTCAATAAGACCATCAAAATAACAATTTCTCTTCTCATTTCTTTCCTCCCAAAAACGTATTCAGGCTCAAAATCAAGTGATTTCTAAAATTACGCTCAATCATCACTGGATTTAAGAACTGAATTGATTAAAATTCCCCTATAATAATAATGTTTATTTGTATATAAAAATGAGTAGCTCATTCATCTACATTACTCCAAAATCAACTTTTAAAAAGGATGTCAACAAGAAGTGCAAACTAATGCCCTAATTTCCAAAAAACCAGAAGATGCGATACTTTAGCGTTAATGCATGTTACCACAGTTTTCCAGAAATTCTCTACCACATCTTAATAGAATAGGACAATATGTATTTGAGGTACAAAATCAAGCACAATAGGCTTCGCGATTAAATGTGGATTTTTGAGAGTTGAGGGTTTAGTGCTATTGATTCTTAGTTTAACTGCGTGAGTCATGGTATAAAAAAGAGAAGGAGATTACAGTTCCCTCAAAAGGCGAAACCCAAGGTTCCCAAAACGGCTCTCTGATTCGCGCCTGAAACGGCCAGCCGAACGGCAGAAGACGGTACTGCAGAGCCAGCTACCCCCACGAGAAACTCGATCCAAGCTGTTTCCGTCTTCCCACGCGGTTCCGTTCGAGGGGGCTCCATCGTAGTCCTCATGCCACTCGTCCTGCACCCATTCCCAGATGTTCCCGTACATATCGTAAAGTCCCCAGGGATTTGGGTTCTTGAGACCAACTGCGTGAGTTTTACTGTCTGAGTTCCCGATATACCAGGCGTACTCATCAAGTTTTGACTCGTCGCTGCCAAAGAAACATCTTGTCTGTGTGCCTGCCCGGCAGGCGTACTCCCATTCGGCTTCTGAGGGCAAGCGGTATTTGTCAGTTCCTTCCTTTTCATTCAGCTTTGCGATAAACTGCTGAGCATCTTCCCAGGAAACCATCTCAACAGGCCGATCGTCACTGTTGAAGTGTGATGGGTTGTTTCCCATTATCTTTTTCCATTGTTTTTGCGTGACCTGGGCTCTACTCAGGTAAAAAGAGTTTTCAATTGTCATTTTATGGATCGGAGATTCGGAATCGGATCTGTCCTTCTCTTCGGGAGACGACCCCATCTCGAATTCTCCGGCCGGAATCAGTACAAACTGAATACCTGTAGAAGGGCTGGTAAAGATACTAGTATCATCGAGATCATTAGCCGTTACAAAGAGAGGTGACTCTTCAGTTTCCTCTTTCTTCAGGTAGTATCGAATTGTATTAATATAATTCTTAATCCCCGTAAGACCCACACCCCAAGTTTTCGTTAATTCGTCAATTCTTATTGCTAATTCTTATCTGTCAGCTTTTGTTTTCAACTTCTATTTAGCTTTTATTTCTGACTCTTGATTGTCAATTGTTGTTTTAAGCTTCTATTTGTCAAATTCTATAATTCTATAGCACTTATTGTTTTCCTGTTAAAATTAAACCTTACTGTTCGAGAATACCCTGATCAAAGAACACCACGCATCCCATTTAGAGTAAAAGAATTTATCTGGATTTGAATTAACTGTCAAACTATTTTAAAAAAACTAATATAACCAAAAGTAAGATATGAGATTGATTTATCTTAGGAAAACCCAACAAAAATCCTAAAACAAAACCTTAATCAAAGTCCTGATCAAAATCTCTAAACCAAACCCTGACCAGAACCCCCAAACCGAATATTTAATCGGAATCCAGACCGAATCCCTGATCAAGATCCCTAAATTGTATTCTGATCAGAACCCCTAACCAAGACCCAAAACCCCAGAAGCCCTGAAACCATGGACAGTCGAACCGCCCGTTTTTTGAAAGGCCGTTTCCAGAACTATTACAAAAATGCCGAAATAGGTCTCCCTGACCACCTGCCTAATAGAGAATGGGCTTTTATTTTCTACGACGATATGCCTGACAAGATGATGCACAGGCACAAGGCCTTTGGCTCGCCCGGAGAGGCTCTTGACTATCTTTACGGCATGGCCCCTGCGCATGTTTATAATTCCACTGCGTATTACGAATATCCTGATGCCAGAAAGATGAATGAGAAAAACTGGCTCGGGGCAGAATTGATTTTTGACCTTGATGCAGATCACCTGCCGAATGCTCCAAGGAACTATGCCGATATGCTTGAGCTTGTAAAAAAGGAAACTTTCAAGCTCATGGATTTTCTTTTGGACGATTTCGGATTTTCGGAGCAGGAAATCGAACTGGTGTTTTCCGGAGGGAGAGGATATCACTTCCACATCAGGAGCCCGAAAGTCCTGACACTTGGCAGCGCTGAGAGAAGGGAAATCGTAAATTATGTCAGCGGCAAGGATCTCGATTTCAAATACTTTTTCAGGGAGGTTGCTATGGATGGGGAATTCGGGACAGGCTCAAAGGCATTCAAGGGCATGAAAAATGTACCTGTCAAATGCACACTTGTAGGATATGACTCCGGGTGGGGGAAGAGAATTGCCCTTTATCTTACGGATTATATGAAATCCGAATGTGGAAAAAAATACAAAAAGGATATGTTTCCCGAGCTTCGAAAGTACGAGAAAGTCGGGGATACTACTGTCAAAAAACTGATCAATCTTACAAACAGTGAGACTGGTTTAAAGGATATCCTGGAGAAAGGAAGGCTTGATTTTGGTGTCAGAAACTTTAAGGATATTGCTGCCTATTTTATGAGAGAATCAGTTGAGGATTTTCTGCACAGATTCGGGGCAAGTGTCGACGAACCCGTGACTGCGGATATCAAACGTTTGATAAGGGTGCCAGGCTCATTGCACGGCGGGTCAGGGATGCTGGTAAAGAGACTTCCTTTATCCGAATTAGAAAAATTCGATCCGCTTAACGATGCCATTGTCTTTGGCGAAAGACCGGTAAAGGTAACAGTCTTAAAACCATTTTCGGTGCAATTAAAGGGCAAGGATTTAAGATTAGAAGAAGGCATACAGGAAGTTCCTGAGTATGCGGCAGTGTATCTAATTTGCAGAGGTGTTGCGGAGTATGGACATAGAAGAAATCAGCCAAGTCCTGTATAAGGAAAAGAACCAGACACTAAAGATAATTCCGGCTGATTTTTACCTGGAGGCTGAGAAGTATATCCGGGAGCTTGAAGCGGAGATCGGAAAAATCAACAATTCCCGTTCTCCGGAGTCCAAGATGCTTCACGACGAGCATGAAAGAGCGCTTTCTGACCTTGAGACGATCTTCATGAAACGGATAGGAAAAGTAATTACCAGGGCGACAATCCAGTCTCATGCGGATAAACCTATTGCAAAGGATATTGAAAAGCTGCTTCCTGTGGAAAAAAGGCTTTATGATCTTGTATTGCAGGGGATTGAAGCCGCAAAAACCGAACTTTTAGGTCCTATTCTGTACCCTGACTCAGATAATATTGCAGTCTGGCCCGAGATTCCGACGAAAAAACAGGTTCCTGCTGGTATAAAGGAGGAAACGGAGGCAAGAATGGGGATTCCCATTATTACAGCCGGAGGGGGAACAGGAGCAGAGCCGGACAAAAATAATATAAATGGGGAATACGTTGTTGTCCGAATACTGAAGGATCTGCCGACCTTCACAGGTGCAGATGGCCGGAATTATACGGTCAGTGCCGAAGAGGTCGTTGTTTTGCCGCAACTTAACGCTACAGGGCTGGTAAAGCGAAATGCAGCCAAACTGATTGCCGGGCAGGAAAATTCCGGAAAAGATTCATTCCCCGGAAAAACTTAATTTCCTGAAATTTACAGCTTATTTAGCTTGAGAAAGCAGAAGGCAGGCAGCTTAGAAACCTAGCAATCAAACTAAGAATGACGGCAGAAAGCCTTCCGGGTAATAGTAAGAGTATATATATGTGTAGCTATATCTGTGTAGCATCTGTGTAGCTTAACCTTGTAGCATACAGTATTTTCACTCAAGCCTTTTTAAAAAGGCTTGTTGGCATGCTCTGATCTTTTCCTCGATAGAAGACCGCCAATCATGATATCGAGACAGAAAGAGGTCTGAGAAATTTCAAGTTCATCAAATCAAAGGCTTCCCAAATATGATCTTCCCAGGATCAAAACGCCATACGTAACGCCATACGTATTATTCCATGCGTAATATTCCATACGCAGATTCCACATGTAATATATTGCCTTTCCGCAAAAGCCGGAGAAGGCAAAATGCAATACCAATAATCATTAAAAAGGTGTAGAGAATGAAAATTCCAAAAAGGTTCAGGACTTACTGCCCTTACTGTAAAACCCACCAAGAAATTGTTGTTGAAAGGGTCAAGAAGGGTCAGGCTTCATCCATGACTCACATTGCAAGGCAGAAGAAGAGACAGCAAGGCATAGGAAACAGCGGAAAGTTCTCCAAGGTGCCCGGTGGTGACAAGCCCACAAAACGCATCTGGCTCAGATACCGCTGCACAGTATGTAAGAAAGCTCACC
>CAYSZA010000033.1:0-17136 GCA_964435275.1 uncultured Methanosarcinales archaeon
ATTCCACAAACTCTTCTCTCTCTTCCCGGGTCAGGACAGAGGATAATCTGGATTTCGCACTGGCTTTTTTATAGGGGATTACGGCTTTCATCTGGACTCCTGAAAATCTAAGTTCGGACATATAGACATAATAATTACACTTAATTCACTGAGATTTAGTGCTCTGATTATATTTAATATATATAATAAAATCCCTGCAGCCCTTAAAAAACAGCTCGTTTTTTTGGTCCCGGCTTGCAGGCGTTCCCGATGGCCCAGGTTTACTTAATTTAGATTCTCACACCGAGAGACCCATACGGAAATCAATAGCTTTATGATCTAGCTCTCCAAGGTGAAATTCACAGTTCTATTTATATGTCAACCCTGTGAGATTTAGTTTCTTTATATTACAAATTGGTCCGCTTGAGCGCAAGCGTTGGGCCGCAAGCGTTGGGCCGCAACCGTTGGGCCGCAACCGTTGCGCCGGTTGATCACGCCGTTACTAGGGGTGGTTTTTGATCAAACTTTTTTTGAAAAAGTTTGCGATCAAGCCTTTTTTGAAAAGGCTTGTGCTTAGAGCATCCTATCGAGATGGTACCCGGGGATTATTCTTCGCTGCTTATCCTGGGCTTTCCAAAACTGGGAACCGGGCCTATTTTATTCGGAAAACCTGGTGGTACTTTCCGGTACAGGGTATCCCTCTGCATGGGAATTCTTCCTGCTCCTTTTATCATCCATTCGAACTCGGCAGGAGATACGTATTCCCCGTGGTTCCCTCCTGATGCAGTTGAGATCTGGTCTTCCATAAGCGTACCTCCCAGGTCGTTTGCTCCGCACTGGAGGGCGAATTGGGCAAGTTTTTTCCCGAGCTTAACCCAGGTCGCTTGAATATTGTTTACGTGGGTATGCAGGAGAACACGGGAAATTGCAATGAGCTGCAGGTCTTCGAGTCCTGTACTTGCGAATTTTCCGGATGCCAGCATTTTTTCTCCGATCCTGTTATTATAAGGCAGGAAGGACATTGGGATAAGTTCCGAAAACCCACCTGTTTCTTTCTGGATTTCACGAATAATAAGGACGTGGTCCAGGCGTTCTTCGACCGTCTCCACATGCCCGTACATAATGGTCGCATTCGTTGAAATTCCGGCTTTATGTGCTGTTTTTATTGTCTCTGTCCATTGCTGGGTGTCGATTTTTCCGGGACAAATTATGTTTCTCACCCTATCTGAAAGGATCTCGGCTGAAGTTCCGGTAAGAGAGTCAAGTCCGCTTTCTTTAAGCTTGTGAAGAGCCTCTTTTACGGACATGCCGGAGATTCCAGCTGCATAGTTTACTTCCATAGGGGAGAAGGCATGAATACAGAGCTCAGGAAATTCGGCTTTTATTGACTCCACAATTTCGAGATAGAATTCCATGTCAATTTCCGGGATATAACCTCCCTGGACGCAAACCTCAACAACACCGGCTTTTCTGGCTTCACTCACCTTTTTAAGAATTTCTTCCACACTCAGTATATACCCTTTTTCCGTCCTGTAAGCGCAGAATCCACAGTTTCCTGCACATTTATTTGTAATATATATATTCCTGTTCGTGACATAACTGACAGTATCACCTACGGCATGCGACCTCAGAGTGTCTGCAAGTTCGAATAACTCGAATGGGTTTCCCTCAAGCAGGACAAGCGCATCCTCTTTGGTACAGTTTCCCTGATGTGCCCTTTCAAGGACGTCATCGGGAATTACTGCAGGCTTCTTCATATACATCCTGACCATTCCCGTTTAAGTTGCATATTTCCCCGATGGATAAGCTCATTCGGAGACTCGGCACCCTGGTCTCTTCGGATTTCCCGAAATAAGTTCATTCACTTTTCCGTACAGGGTGGTTCTCTCTTTTGGAACTCTTCCGGCTCCGTAGATCATCCATTCCAGTTCTTCTACAGATATTTCTTCTCCGTTAGAAGCTCCTGCAGATCTGGAAATGCTTTCTTCCATAAGGGTACCCCCAAGGTCATTAGCTCCGCAGTGAAGGGCGAACTGGGCAAGCTTTTTCCCTAATTTCACCCAGCTTGCCTGAATATTACTTACATGCCCGTGAAGGAGAATACGGGAAACCGCATAAGTTTTCAGATCTTCAAGGCCCGGGGTGGCGTATCGGCCTTCTTTTATCATTTTCTCTCCTAATGGATTGTTGTAGGGCATAAAAGGCAGGGGCACAAATTCCGTAATTCCGCCTGTTTCTTTCTGGATTTCCCTTATGATCAGTATATGGTCTATCCTTTCCTCCAGGGTCTCGATGTGCCCGTACATCATTGTTGCAGTCGTAGGAATACCTGTAGCATGTGCCTGGCTGACAACGTTGATCCATTCCGATGTCTTGAGTTTCAAGGGACAGATAATCTCCCGCACCCTGTCCGAAAGGATTTCGGCTGCAGTTCCGGGCATGGTGTCAAGCCCGCTACTTTTAAGCTTCATCAGGGCTTCTTTTACCGGGATTCCGCTGATACGGGAGGCATGGTAGACTTCCATTGGCGAAAAAGAGTGGATATGCATTTCAGGGAACTCGGCTTTTATGGCTTCTACGATTCCGAGGTAAAAGTCCAGGCCCGTATCAGGCAGAAGCCCTCCCTGGATGCAGACTTCGGTAGCATTTGCCTGCGCTGCCTCCTTTACCTTTGCCATTATCTCATCGAGGCTGAGAACGTGGCCGTTATTCGTCCTGAAGGCGCAGAATCTGCAGGTTCCCACACATCGGCTGGTAAAATTAATATTCCTGTTTACGACGTAAGTAACCGTGTCTCCTGCTGTCTGGTAACGGAGTTCGTCCGCAAACCTGAAAAGTTCGAAAGGAGGTACTTCCAGGAGCAGAAGCCCGTCTTCTTTTGTGCTCTTCCCCTGGTATGCGCGTTCTATAAGGTCTTCGGGAATTTTGCTGTTCATTTTTCTAATTCTCCGCGTGCCCTGTCCAGGGCTGTTTCCTGTAACCTTCCGTATCCGAGAGCTGTGCTATCAGCCCGCTTATCCTGTCCGAATACCATCCTCTTTTTACATACTGAGGATAAATTGGCAGGCGTTCCCTGAGCAAAATCGGCCCCAGCTTCTCCTTAAGATCCTTTACATCAGGCCATTCGGCTTCAGGATTAATCCAGTCAATTGTCAGTGGGGATATGCCTCCCAGGTCATTCACCCCTTTTGCGATAAGGGCTTTAGGGTCTATAAGGTTTGGGGCAACCTGTACTGCCACATCAGGCGGAAGAATCTGCCTGGCAAGGCATATAGCATCAATCATTTCCTCTACCGTGGGTTCAGGAGAATTTTCCATGGGTGTTCCGGGCTTTGGGGCAAAATTCTGGATAATAACCTCCTGGATATGCCCATACTCCCTGTGGAGGCCCGCAATAGCCTCAAGAGATTCTATTCTGTCCTCTCTTTTCTCCCCGATCCCTATCAGGAGGCCGGTAGTATATGGAATCTGAAGTTTTCCGGCTTCCCGGATAGTATTAAGCCTGAGTTCGGGAAGCTTGCCAGGGCAGTCTTTATGGGCATCAAGGGTTGCCGTGCTTTCAAGCATCAGCCCCATGCTTGCGTTCAAAGGCTTTAGAGCCTTCAGCTCCGAACGTGTCATAATTCCCGCATTCGTATGTGGGAGGATTCCAATATCGATTGCAGTTTCACAGAGAATGAGAAGGTACTCAAGAGTGGAAGAATATCCGAGTTCTTCAAGCAGCTTCCTGTATTCCGGCACCTTTTCTGCAGACTCCCCGAATGTGAAAAGTGCTTCAGTGCACCCTGCCCTTACTCCACTTTCAAGTACAGGCAGTATTTCTCCGGGTTTCATGAGCCTGGCTCCCGGCTGTCCGGGCTCTCGACGAAAGCCGCAGTACCCGCAGAGGTTCCTGCAGAAATTGGTTACAGGGATGAAAACGTTTTTCGAGTAAGTTACAAAATTGGAATTTCTTGGTGGAATGGTAAAACACCTGCTAGGTTTGTTTAGCCGAGGATTTTCTTCATGGTTGCAGCCACGCCGAGAGATACGCCTTCGACTTCGATGCCTCCTCTTCCTTTGGCTCCGTCCCCCACGACGTAGAGCTCAGGAACCGGGGTCTCATTGCCAGGATCCGTACCTGAAGCTGCCCTGTTTACCGGCCAGCTATCATGGTATGACTGAATAAGCAGGACTTCGTATTTTTTGCCGGGAAAGATTTCTTTAAGATCCTGAAGCCCTATTTCTATTTCAGCCTCCAGGTTTTTCACATTGTCAGGTGCTACGTACTGGTGGGACATTGTAAGGTGCTTGCCAGGCGGAGCGAGTCTCGGGTCAACCTGTGTAACCTCGTTGATCCCATTTACCCTTTTCGCATATGGAGTCAGAAGCACGCCCGTGTGCCCTACCAGTGGCTCGTCTGCAGCAAGGCAAATCTTTATGCCGGCAGACGGCTTCAGGGTTTCAAGCCTTCTGAGATATGCCGACCCTTTTTCTCCTGACAGAGCGTCCCTGCAAAGGCAGGCAGTTGCAACATGCCCCAGATTGCTGATAACCAGGTTTGCTTTATAGGCTTCCTCCCCAATAATCACGCCTGTGGCTTTTCCGTTTTCTACGAGGATTTTTAAAACCTCAGTTCCGGTATAGATGTTTCCGCCGTTTGTGGTGATTACATTTTCCAGGGCATCGATTACTCCTTTACACCCGCCGATAGGAACGCCCGGCCCCCCGAATCTGTACATGTTTTCGATTATCCCGAAAATTTCTTCCACAGGAACTTCGTCACTTCTCAGGCTCAACGCCCAGCCGCAGAATGCATCAGCAAATTTCACAAGCCATTCGTCCTTAAACTGGCTCCTGATCCAGGCCTGCAGAGTACTTCCTGTCGGGCGGGTCTTTCGCGTACTTACAATTAGAAGGCCAATCTTGAGACGGTCTTTATGCGAGAGAAGAGTTGAAAAATCGGAAAAAGAAATATCCTTGAAGCCGTTCTTATAGTCTGGACTTCCCTTTTTCAGGGGCATGCGCAAGGTTGTGATATCTGACCTCACAATCTTCACATTGGCTCCTACTTCGCTGAGGAGCTGAGCCAGAGGGCCTGAAGGTCCGTGAGGCAGGATGTGGAAAGCTCCGCTCGAAAGCTGGAATCCCTTGTAATTCAGATTTGTAAACCTTCCTCCTGTAATAGGAAGCCGCTCAAAGACTTCGACCTGATACCCTGCCTTTGAGAGCCTGGCTGCGCTTAAAAGCCCTCCAAGTCCCGCACCAATTACAATCGCTTTCACGCCGGCACCTCTATAGCCTTAACAGGACAGTAGAGACCGCAGATCCCGCAGTCCACGCAGGCGTCAGTAGCCCGTGCCTTTCCTTTTACCTCTATTGCTCCTTTCTTGCAAAACGAAGCACACTGGCCGCACCCTACACAATTATCATTAATCTTCATGCGATTCCACCAGCTTTCCTATCATGAAAGACTTATTATAATGTATTGGTACAGTGTTGCTCAGGATTGTGTTCAGAAACGCAATCTTCTCTTTGCCGTAAATGCGGCAACTATATTTGTAATGGGTAGTATATAATTTATTTATTCTCTACTAATTATTTCGTAATGTATTACTTCGTAATTTATTACTGATTTTAATCATTGTACTTCAAAGTGTAGAGATGGAACCTTACATTCCAGAGTCTATAGCAAAGTATCTCGACTATTTTTTTCAATCCTTTATTATTTTCATTTTAGAAATAGCTTGAAAAGCCTTTTATCTTTTAGATTTATCACGATTATCCATAATATATATGCGAACTTTTTATTAAATCCGAAATAATCGAAGTCTATATATAATTATCCGTACACACATGAGGAGCACTTTTATATACTACAAATTATATTATTAATGTTTGGGTGACACAGGGGTAATAACAAATTTGTAGTTTATACATAATTTCGCAAACAGACTACTGCTTTTGCTCTAATTTTTTTAGACATGATCATATCTTAAAAACAGATTTTTAATTATTTAGACTTAATATTTATATAATATTAATTATCTAGCAAATAATTATAAATAACCCCTCATTCATTTGCAGGACTAATATAGAGTCCTGTAATCTTAATTATTAATTGTAAAAATTTCACTCAATTATATCTATGCTGCCTGAAGCAGAAATTATCCCTAACTTCTGGCAATTTATTACACAATCCCGGGCAAATGGATCTAAATTTTCAGAGCCCGGAAGCAAATGTCTGTATACAGGAATCCTGTTTATTGAAATTAAGGACCTGGGATTCAGACATTTCCAAAGGGACCTGTGTCTGGACCGAAAGCGATTTCACTGAAACCCGGGTGCTCGGACGCAGTTTTTTGTCCAAAAGCCCACAATCCATGTCATGTAACGCTGCAATTCAGGTTGCTGCACTTTAATAGGTGATATTAATGTCTGGAATAATTGATAGCTACATACCAGTTGCAATATTTCTTGTCATGGCGCTTGTTATGCCTCCTATGACAATGTTTATGGTAAAGCAACTGAGTCCGAGGAGCAAGGCAGCCGGCAAACACACGACATACGAATCGGGTTCGGTTCCCACAGGAACTGCAAGGATTCAGTTCAATGTTGAGTATTATCTCTATGCGATCGCGTTTGTGCTCTTTGATGTAGAGGTGCTTTTCCTTTATCCATGGGCTACGGTCTATAAGGGACACGGGATCACCTCAATCGCAGTAGTTGAGATGTTTGCCTTTGTTTTCGTGCTGCTCTTTGGATACATTTATCTCTGGAAGAAGGAGGCCCTTACATGGGTGAAGTGAAGGAGAAAAAAACGAGTAAATCCGATGAAACGTCTGAAGAAATCCCTGGAGTTATTACGACAACAACCAGTGCGATTCACAACCTTCTTAAAAAAACTAAGGCTCAGGATCTGATAAACTGGGGAAGGAAAAACTCCCTGTGGTTTATGACCCAGCCTATGGGCTGCTGCGGAGTTGAGATGATCGCCACAGGCTGTGCCCACTATGACACTGACCGGTTCGGGATCATTCCAAGAAACTCTCCCAGGCAGGCTGATGTCATGATTATCAGCGGTTACGTGACAAAGAAATACCTGCCTGCCTTAAAGAGACTCTGGGAACAGATGCCTGCGCCGAAATGGGTTATCTGCATGGGGGACTGCTCCATAAGCGGCGGGCCCTTTTACGAATCTTACAGCACGGTGCAGAATATCGATGAACTCTTTCCGATTGATGTTTACATTCCAGGATGTCCACCGAGGCCTGAAGCCCTCCTCCAGGGGTTTGTGGAGCTTCAGGAAAAAATCAAGGCCAAAAAAGACCGGGGCACGGAGTATTAAGGTTACTGGGGTTCTCCCGAACTTTCAGATTCATTCGAGGGAAAATTATGGACGTTACAGAAATTCTCAAGTCATTAACAGGTACGTTTCCTGAGGCAATTTCCGAAGCAACCGCCGAATCCGAAATCCGCGCCAGGGCTTACGTGGATAAGGAAAAGGCGAAAGAAGTCTGCCAGTACCTGAAGGATTCCCTTCAATTCGACCACCTCTGCTCAGTCTGTGGGGTGGACTACATAAAAAGGAATGAGCTTGAAGCAGTCTATCATATTGCGTCATACGACCATCCCGTGGTTCTGACGCTCAAGGCCAGACTTCCGAGAGAAAATCCGGAAATCGAGTCCATTGTATCGGTGTACTGGAATGCAAACTGGTATGAAAGGGAAACATACGAGCTTTTCGGGATTCTGTTTAAAAATCACCCGAACCTGAAGCCACTTGTACTTCCCGAAGATATGCTTGGAGAATGGCCCCTCAGGAAAGATTACGAGGGCTTTCCGAATAAAACGGCCAGAAATCTGGTGTGAGGGTGAAAAATGGAAGAAAAGCTTGGATCAAATGAGATGATCGTACACCTGGGACCTCAGCATCCCATGCAACCCGGCCCCTTCAGGCTAAACCTGAGATTAAGAGGGGAAACAGTAGTGGATGCTGAGGTAGAACTGGGATTCATTCACAAAGGTATTGAAAAAATCCTGGAGAATAAGACTTACCTCCAGGGAATTACAATCGTGGACAGAATCTGCTACCTTGTAGCCCTTGTAAACGAGGAATGCTTTGTAGGCTGTACCGAGAAGTTATTGGGTATCGAACCGCCTGAGCGGGCTCAATATATCAGGGTTATTCTTGAGGAACTCACGAGACTTCAGAGCCACCTGCTGGGTATGGGCGAGTTCGGGGAATTCATTGGTTTCGTTTCCATGTTCATGTACACTATCAGGGAAAGAGAAGAGGTTCTCGGGCTGATAGATATGGTCACAGGGGCCAGAATCACTCACAGTTACCTGAAGTTCGGAGGAGTACGCGATGACCTTCCGGATGGGTTTAAAGAAAAAGCAACCTCTGTCCTGAACAACCTCAAAAAATCTATTGACGACTTTGAGGAAATGTTCCATACTGACAGGATCTACAGGGAAAGGACGGTTGGAGTCGGTATCCTGACTGCAGATGTCGCAAAAAGTCTTGGGGTCTCAGGGCCTGCCCTGCGTGCAACCGGTGTACCCTTTGATATCCGGAAAAACGAGCCTTACCTGGTTTATAGAGACCTGGACTTTAAGGTCTGCACGGAAACCGCGGGAGACTGTTTTGCAAGAGTGCAGGTCAGGCTCAACGAGATGAGGGAAAGCATATACATAATAGAACAATGCCTTGACCAGATTCCCGGCGGCCCTCTCTTCCCGGAAGATACCCTTTATGGCAGGAGAACCCCGGTAATGAGAGTTCCGGCCGGTGAGGTCTTCCACAGGGTGGAAGATCCGAGAGGGGAAATGGGAATGTATATGATCTCTGACGGTTCGGACAAGCCGTACAGAGTGAAAATCAGAGGGCCTTATTACCCTACTCTGCAAGCCCTGCCTCCCCTTATTAAAGGCACGACGGTTGCAGACGTAGCAGCAATCTCGGGCAGCATGGACGGCTGTACAAGTGAAGCGGACAGGTGATTATAATGCCAGTAAATATTCCTGAATTTATACTTCCTTTGCTTCCCTGGATCCGCGGCGTAGTTGGCCTTTCTCTGGTTGGAGTTATTTTCCTCGGAGCAATGGGGGCTGTTTGGCTCGAAAGAAAACTTTCTGCCGATATCCAGTCCAGGATGGGGCCCTGCCGCGTAGGAAAGTACGGGCTTCTGCAGCTTGTAGCCGATGCAATCAAGCTCTTTACGAAAGAAGACTTAAGACCACGAAATGCTGACAGCTTACTCTTCAATAATGCTACCATCTTCATGATGGGTTCGGTTTTTCTTATGCTGGTTGCCATTCCCGTCGGCGCGGTCTTTATTAATGGGGTCGAATACCCTCTTGCGGTCACTCAGATGGACATCAGTGTGCTTTATATTGAAGCAATGTCTGCAATCTCGATTTTTGGGATTTTCATGGTGGCTTACGGCTCGAACAATAAATATTCCCTGCTTGGGGCTTTCCGAAACTTCGCCCGGATGGTCGGATACGAAGTCCCTCTCGGATTAACCATTGTAAGTGTAGCTGTTATGACAGGCTCCCTGAGTATCGTGGAAATTTCCAGATCACAGGGCTTGCTCTGGAATATCTTCCTGCAGCCCCTAGGATTCTTTGTATTCTTTGTATCACTTATGGCCGATATGGGAAGGCTTCCCTTTGACCAGAATGAGTCTGAAGAGGAACTTGTAGCAGGCTGGATTACGGAATATTGTGGAATGCGTTTCGGGCTCGGTTTCTTTGCCGAATATATCCACATGATCCTTGGTTCTTTCCTTGTAGCCCTTCTCTTCCTTGGAGGCTGGAACGTACCGGCCTTTGTTGCAAACAATCCCATACTCGGCCTTATTGCCCCAACAGGATTCCTGATTGTAAAAGTTGTCTTTGTACTTATGGTAATTATAGGCCTCAGGTGGGCTGTTCCGAGATTCAGGATCGATCAGGTTGTTGACCTGAGCTGGAAAAAACTGTTTCCTCTTGCCCTTTTAAACCTTGTCTGGGCTGTGGGCCTCGGACTCTACCTGGGAGCGTGAGATCATGGTTCTTAAAAACATTAAGTACGCGATTCGAAACATCCCAAAGCCTGCCGTTACCCGGATGTACCCGGAAAAACCCAGTGAGCTTTCCGACCGGTTCAGGGGGCTTCAGATACTTGATAAAAGTAAATGCATAGGTTGTGGCATTTGCGCCAATACCTGCCCTAATGCCGCAATCAAGATTGTAAAAGCTCCGATTGCGCCGGGCAGTGAGAAACAGCGCTGGTTCCCTCAGATTGACATAGGACACTGCCTTTTCTGCGGACTATGTATCGACCAGTGCCCGAAAGGCGCGCTTTCAAGCGGTAAGGAATATGCTAAAGGTCTCATTAAGTGGAAGCACAAAGACCTGCTTATGACCCCTGATAAACTTTCCAGGGAAGTCGATCTTGAGAAAGGTGACGAGAGATGATCGGACTTGAAACGATCGGAGCAGCTTTACAAATGGCCGTTTTCGGGCTCTTTGCCATTGTCACGGTCTTCTTTGCAATCTTCGTGGTAACTGCAAAAGATGTCGTCCGGGCCGGCCTTGCCCTCATTATGTGCATGTTCGGAGTTGCTGCTCTCTATGTTCTCTTAAATGCCCAGTTCCTTGGAATCATTCAGGTACTGGTTTATATAGGAGCGATCGGGGTACTGATCCTCTTTGCAGTCATGCTTACAAAACGTGAAATTGGAGGTGAACCCGGTGCGGATTAATCGGCCTTTAGCCTTTATTGTAGCTCTGCTCTTTACAGCCGTCGTAGTAATCGGGGCTTTCGGAACTTCCTGGAATACGGTTTCCGAACTTCCCCAGAACCCGGCTGACCAGAGTAATATTGAAGGCATAGGCCTGCTGACCTTTACGCAGTACGTGGTGCCTTTTGAGGTCCTTTCAATTGTCCTGCTCGCGTCCCTTATAGGAGCGATCTACATGGCAAAAGGGGAGGGCGAGAAATGATTCCTTTAAGCTTCTACCTGGGGCTTGCAGCCCTGCTCTTCTCAATCGGACTCTATGGTGTAATGACACATAAAAACGGTATCAGGATGATTATGTGCATTGAGCTCATGCTCAACTCCGCAAACCTGAACCTTGTAGCTTTCTCAAGTTACACTGACACCCTGGATGGGCAGGTTTTCGCCATATTCTCAATTGCCCTTGCAGCTGCCGAAGCAGCGGTCGGGTTTGCAATCTTCATGGCAATCTACAGAATGCACGATAAGATCAACCTTGATGAGCTCAACATCCTGAGGTGGTAAAAACGGCTCTGGAAGAATTTGCATTTTTAATCCCACTACTTCCGGCACTGGCTTTTGTAATCACCTTCTTCTTCGGCAAGAAAATGCCGTCAGGTGGCGCAATAGTCCCTATCCTGGCAATTGCCGCCTCTTTCGTGATCTCTTTAATGATTACGCTCAGGCTGCTGGCAAATCCGGAAGAGGTAGTAAGCCAGTCATATTCCTGGTTTGCAGTGCTTAATATCGGAGTGTTGATTGACCCTCTGGCCGCAGTAATGCTGTCAATGGTCTCCTTCGTGAGCCTGCTCATTCATATCTACGCAGTTAGCTATATGTCCCACGATCCCGGAAAAGCCAGGTACTTTGCAGAAACCGCACTCTTTACGGCAGCAATGCTTTCCCTGGTGCTCTCGGACAATATCCTTCAGCTCTTTGTTTCCTGGGAACTTGTAGGGCTGTGTTCCTATCTCCTGATTGGCTTCTGGTACGAAAAGCCCTCGGCTGCAGCGGCTGCCAAGAAAGCTTTCCTGACAACCAGAATCGGAGACGTAATGTTCCTTACTGGAATAATCTTACTGACTTCCGATCTCCTGAAACTTGCAGGAGGCTTCCAGGACGGAACATACCTGCTCCGTTTTGACGAAATCTTCAGCTACATCCCGCAGCTTTCAGCTCTTCAGGCAAACATTTTCGGTTTTGAAGTAAGCCACCTTACGCTTATCACCCTGCTCTTCTTCGGAGGAGCCATAGGAAAGTCCGGGCAGTTTCCCCTGCATGTTTGGCTGCCTGATGCAATGGAAGGTCCGACAACGGTTTCAGCCCTTATCCATGCTGCAACAATGGTTACTGCCGGGGTATACCTGGTCGCAAGAACCTTCCCGATGTTCATTGCAGCCCCTGATTCCCTCATGGTGGTTGCATACCTCGGAGGCTTTACTGCGCTCTTTGCAGGCACTATGGGCATTGTTATGAACGACCTCAAGCGTGTGCTTGCCTTCTCGACCATCAGCCAGCTCGGATACATGATGCTCGGGCTGGGTCTGGGTTCGGCAATCGGGCTTGAAGCCGTTGGCATTTCAATTTTCCATCTTATCAACCATGCTTTCTTCAAGGCGCTTCTTTTCCTCTGTGCAGGCAGTGTAATCCATGCAGTCGGGACCCAGGATATGAGGGAGCTCGGAGGCTTAGGAAAGGTAATGCCAATTACTGCAGCCACCATGACAATTGCAGCCCTCGCTCTTGCAGGCTTCGGGATTCCCGGAACTTCGATAGGAACAAGCGGTTTCTTCTCAAAGGATGCAATTATTGAGGCTGCCTATCTCTTCGGAGAACACAGCAATAACTGGATTCCCTACCTTTTCGCAATTGCGGCTGCACTCCTCACATCGATCTACATCTTCAGGCTGATCTTCATGACCTTTACAGGGAAGCCGAGAAGCAATTACCACGGGCATGAATCCCCTGCCATTATGACCATCCCCCTTTCCATTCTGGCACTCTTTGCCCTTGTGTTCGGAGGGCTAACACAAACCGGGTTCATGGCTTTCCTTGAAGAAACCTTTGCAAACCATTTCGTGAATCTTGACATAGGTAGCCTTGCAGGCATAGGCAAATACGAGCTTGTAGAGGCAGCAGGTCACGAGCCCCTCTTAGTCCTGTGGCTTCCGCTAATAGTCGCCGTTGCAGGTCTTGCAGTTGCCTTCTTAATCTATTATCTGAGAATAATTAAGCTCGGGCCTCTCGCTTCCATGAAAAACCCGGTTTACAGGTTGCTTTACAAGCGCTATTACCAGCATGAAATCTATACCGAGTTCTTTTCACTGGGAATCGTATACGGAGTCATTGCTTTCCTCTCGCAGGTTGTCGATGTGATTATTGACAGTGTCGTTGAAGGAATCGGAATTCTTACAGTCGGTGTAAGCGAGGAACTCCGGAGAATTCAGACCGGGGTTGTCCAGACTTATGCAACTGCCGTAATTGCAGGTGTGAGCTTGCTAATAATACTTGTTAAATTAATAATGGAGGTACTCTGATGCTGCCGGTCGCATCACTGTTGATTCTGGTGCCGCTGATTTTCGCAGCAGTGACCTTTTTCACAAAAACGAAAGAACAGGCTGCAGGACTGGCCTTTTTAGGATCCCTTGTGACTCTCGGCCTTACTCTGTACGCCTACCTGAACTTTGACAGCAGTACGGCTGCCATGCAGTTCTTTGAGTCGATAGAGTGGATTCCCTCGCTCGGGGTTAACTATTCGGTTGGAATTGACGGCATTTCCATGCCCCTGATCCTCCTGAATTCTATTGTTATCCCGTTCCTGATCCTCTACAGCTGGAAGGAAGACAGGGAAGCTCCGAACAGGTTCTACGGGCTGATCCTTACCATGCAGGCTGCAGTTATAGGAGTCTTTGTAGCCCTTGACTTCCTGGTCTTCTATATCTTCTGGGAGCTTACCCTCATCCCTCTCTTCTTCATGGTGAATATATGGGGAGGAGAAAAGCGGGTTCATGCGTCATATAAATTCTTTATTTACACGCATGTTGCCTCTCTGGTGATGCTTCTTGGAATCTTCGGGCTTTTCTATGCCTCCTGGCAACAGACCGGGGTTCCTACCTTTGATATAAGAGAATTGGTTGCACAATTCCAGTTCTTCGAATCCGGCCTGTTGAGGGATGCAATCTTCCTCTCGATTATCTTTGGATTCCTGGCAAAGCTGCCTACCTTCCCCTTCCACTCCTGGCTTCCGGATGCTTATACCGAAGCCCCTACCGCAGGCAGTGTACTCTTTATCCTGCTCAAAATCGGAGGATACGGGCTTTTCAGGATTTCACTCCCAATGCTCCCGAACACCGGCAACCCTGATATTATGATAATGATGCTGGGTCTGCTTGGCTCGTTCAGCATAGTTTACGGGGCTCTTGTAGCTCTGAGGCAGAAAGATCTCAAACGCATGATCGCTTACTCCAGTTTGAGCCACATGGGATTTGTTGTTCTGGGTTCTGCAGGCCTTGTTGCTCTGTCGGTTTCAGGTGCTATGTTCCAGCAGTTTTCCCATGGACTTATCATGAGCATCCTGTTCATGTCCGCGGGTGCAATCCAGACCAGCACAGGCACAAGGATAATCAATAATCTTGGCGGGCTTGCAAAGAGAATGCCGAAGTTGACCGTGGTTATGATGGTAGGCTTTATGGCATCCCTCGGTCTGCCAGGATTGACTGGCTTTATTGCCGAGTTCCTGGTGCTGACCTTCAGCTACGTCAACCTGCCTGGCTTTGTCCTGTTTGCCCTGCTGGCAATAGTGATAACTGCGGGTTACCATCTCTGGGCAATGCAGAGAGCAATGTTCGGAGTGTACAATGAGAAACTCGGGGACGTCAGGGATATCAATTCCCTTCAGGTCTTTTCAATGGCGGCAATTGCCCTGCTTGTGCTGTATTTCGGCCTGAACCCGAGTCCGGTGCTTAATATGATGATTGAGAATTCGAAAGCAATAGTAAGCCTTGCGGCTGCCCTGGGGGTGTAAGAAATGGAGAATTTAATGTTTCTTGCACCTGAAATCGCAGTCGCTGCAACCGGCCTGGTCATACTGCTTGCAGGGGTCTTCATGTCCCCTCGGACCAAGAATGTGCTGGGTTACCTGGCAACCCTTGGAGTCTTTGCAGCTCTGGTCCTGACAGTACAGAGTTTTGGGACCGAAACTACAATGTTCTATAGCACTCTCAGCATTGATGCCCTCTCCCAGTTCTTCAAACTGGTCTTCCTGGCAGTTGCGCTGATCGTTTCCGTTGCTTCAATCAAGTATAATGAAAACAGCGACCATACCGAGGAGTTTTATACCCTGGTGCTTTTCGCAACCTTCGGGATGATGGTCGTAGCCTCCGCAAACGACCTGATCCTGCTCTTCTGTGCTTTCGAGCTGGCAAGTCTTGCCACCTTTGCACTTGCAGGTTTTGAGAAGAAGAATGCAAGGTCTCTTGAAGGAGCCATGAAGTATTTTGTAATAGGTGCAGTTTCTTCAGCACTTATGCTCTTTGGCATCTCTTTTGTCTACGGGGCTACAGGCACTACCAGCATTCCTGCGATTGCTGAAAACGCTGCCCTCCTGGCAGAAAACCCGATCGGGCTTGTTGCCGTCGTGTTGCTTATTGCAGGTTTCGGCTTTAAGATGGCTCTTGTGCCCTTCCACATGTGGGCTCCGGATGCCTATCAGGGATCCCCTTCAGTTGTTTCCTCCCTGCTTGCAGCCGGGTCGAAAAAGATGGGTTTTGTGGCAGCTTTCAGGGTTTTCATCCTGGCTCTTGCAGCTCTTCAGCCTGACTGGCAGTTTGCATTTACGATTCTTGCAGTTGTGACCATGACCTTCGGAAACGTGGTTGCAGTATCCCAGACCAGCGTAAAACGTATGCTCGCCTACTCTTCTCTTGCCCAGGCAGGATATATGGCAATGGCTTTTGTGGTAATGACCCCAATGGCGCTTACAGGCGGAATCTTCTATATCCTTGCCCATGCCTTTATGAAAGGAGGAGCATTTATCGCAGCCGCAGCCGTGGTCTGGATGATTACCTCGCAAAAGACAGGAGACCTTAATGTCCCGGACCACCTGGACAGCTTCAGGGGTCTTGGAAAGAGAATGCCACTGGCTGCCCTTTCGATGACGATTTTCGTCTTTGCCCTTGCAGGTATCCCCCCGACTGCAGGTTTCATGGCCAAGTTCGTGCTCTTCTCTTCTACCATTGAAGCAGGCATGGCCTGGCTTGCAGTAGTCGCAATCCTGAACAGTGCCCTTTCACTGTTCTACTATGCACGGCTTGTAAGATACATGTATTTCCTGCCCCCCGAAGGTAAGAAAATCGGCATGCCTTTCCCGTATGCAGCAGCTCTCCTGCTTGCAACTGCCGGCGTGCTGGCAATGGGTATCTGGCCCGAACCTTTCTTGCAGTGGGCAATGGATGCAGCACAGGTACTGATCTAAGGAGGTATGAGAAATGACAGATTGTGATCTTTGCGGAAAAGGAATCCCGACCGTTATCCCGGTTCGGACCTTCCCTCCCCTCCTCAAATTCGCTTACCCTGAGGGTGTCTGGAAAGGGCTCTGCGAGACCTGCCTCGATTCCGCCCAGAAAACGTATTTGAATGCGGGAAAAGAAGGGACATTATGTAGAAGAGGCAAGTGCTCCCTTTGCGGAAGAAAAGGTGGAGTCTTTCTTGTCGAACTTCAGATCCCCAGTTTTTCAAAAGGGATCGTAAAAAAGAATGCTCCGGTTTGCTCAAAATGCCTGGAATCCATCAATGAGGCTTATATCAGGTTCAAAAGAGAACAACTTGAGGAAGCTCATGAAGAGGGCCGTATCCACGGGCATGAGCACGTTCACGAGCATTAAAAACGTTTACGAATACTGAATTTAAGTAAAGCTGCATTTTGTTGCTTTATTTCTCTTATTTTTCTTTACTTTTGGTGTTTTTTAATATCTTATTTTACTTTGTACTTTGTAAATCTTGCTACGAATTTTACTGATAAAAAGCAAATTTATTAAAGTCTTTCAGGTTTTCAATAAATAGTTTTCTTATGCCGTACAAAAAGATTATTTATACGTACTGGATGTTGTTAAAATGGATTTTGAATTGCGAAAATGGGAAAAATCCGATGCTGAAAGCTTTTTCAAATATTCCCACAATACAAAAATTGCAGAAAATATGAGGGATGCTTTTCCTTCTACTTTAGATGATTGCAGAAAAACCGTAGAAAATTTTAGCTGTAACGATGAAACACAACAATATTGCCGGGCAATTGTTGTAAATGGGGAAGCCGCAGGATGTGTTGCCTTATTTATCAAAGACGATGTTTATTGTAAGAGTGCAGAAATCGCATACTGGCTTGGCGAACCTTTTTGGGGCAGGGGAATAATGA
>CAYSZA010000034.1:0-7834 GCA_964435275.1 uncultured Methanosarcinales archaeon
TGACCACTGCCGGTTCGGTAGGGGATGCCCAGCAACTTGTGCGGCTCGTAAATGTAGAATCACAGCTCTACAAGATGCGCAGGAACGAGTCCATGACAATAAAAGGTATTGCAACTTTAATGTCAAACTTCTTAAATGCTAACCGTTACTATCCCATGATGGTCCAGCTCCTTATAGGAGGGGTTGACAAAAATGGGCCAGGTATCTACTCACTTGATGCTCTTGGAGGAAGCATCGAAGAAACGAGGATCTCGGCTACAGGCTCCGGCTCCCCCATGGCTTATGGGGTGCTTGAAGACCAGTACAGGGAAGACATGACTGTAAAGGAAGGCCTTGACCTCGCTATCCGAGCGATCCACAATGCGACCAAAAGGGATTCGGCGTCTGGAGAGAATATCGATGTAGTGGTAATTACTAGGGAGGCATTCAGGAGGCTGGATCCTGAAGAGGTAAAATCCATAAGGACTTCACTAACTAAATAATTTAAATTGTTGGTTTTTATTTTAACACTAAACTAACATCTTTTTCAACCTATTATTTTTCAGTATCTACATACTTTTTCATTTTTTGACAAAAAGGAAGATTCTTGATGCCTATTGAAGATGTGCTATTAGACCTCAAACACAAAATTGAGAAAAATCTACCCGCGGGAGTTACAATTACCGACGTGGAATTTGAAGGGCCTCAGCTTGTGCTATACACCGAAGAGCCCCGCAAATTCGCAGACGATGGGAACATTATTCGCAACCTTGCAAAAGAACTCAGGACGCGGATTGCCATGCGCCCAGATCCCAGGGTACTCGCAACTCCTGAAGACTCTATTTCTATAATCGAAGAAGTTGTTCCAAAAGAATCCGTAATCTCAAGCTACTATTTTGACCCAGACTCCGGAGAAGTAATTATCGAAGCTGAAAAGCCGGGTCTTGTGATAGGAAAGCACGGAGCCACCCTCCGGGAAATCACAAAGCAGATCGGCTGGATTCCTAAAGTTGTGCGGACTCCTCCTATCAAATCCCGTACGGTCAAAAATATCAGGGAGTTTATGAGAAATAACCTCAAGGAAAGAAAGGAAATCCTCAAATCCGTGGGGAGGAAAATTCACAAAGAGTGTACCTCAAAGGACCAGTGGGTAAGGGTTACATCGCTTGGGGGATGCAAAGAAGTAGGTAGAAGCTGTTTCCTGCTCTCGACTCCCGAGTCCAGAATTTTGATCGACTGTGGAGTCAATGTGGGTTCGGATGAGAACATGACTCCTTACCTGTATGTTCCTGAAGTTTTTCCCTTAAACCAGATCGATGCCGTGATAGTTACTCACGCCCACCTTGACCACCAGGGACTTGTTCCTTTGCTTTTCAAATACGGCTATGAGGGACCTGTATACTGCACACCTCCTACAAGAGACCTGATGGTGTTGCTCCAGCTTGATTACATCGATGTGGCAGCAAAAGAAGGGAAAAAGATTCCCTACGAGTCAGGTATGGTAGCAAAGACTCTTAAACACACTATTCCTCTGGACTATGAGGAAGTGACGGATATCGCTCCTGATATCAAACTGACTTTCCACAATGCAGGTCATATCCTGGGATCGGCTATTTCCCACTTCCATATAGGAGACGGGCTCCATAACGTAGTCTTTACGGGAGACTACAAATATGAAAAAACGCGGCTTTTTGACCCTGCTGTCAACAAGTTTCCGAGAGTCGAAACTGTCGTCAGTGAGGCTACATATGGGAATTCCAATGCTTTCCAGCCTTCACTTAAAGACGCCGAAAGGCACCTTCAGATGGTAGTTAAGAATACCGTGGAAAGAGGAGGAATTTGTCTTATCCCGGCTTTTGCAGTCGGTCGAAGCCAGGAAGTCATGATAGTGCTTGAAGAGTCTATAAGAAAAGGGCTGATTCCCGAAATTCCGGTCTATCTTGACGGAATGATCTGGGAAGCGACGGCAATTCATGCTACACACCCCGAGTACCTGAACAATGACCTGAGGAAATTGATCTTCCAGAAAGGTCAGAATCCCTTCCTGTCCGAGTCCTTCAGGCCTGTTGACTCCCACGAAGCACGCCAGAAGATCATTCAGAACCCTCACCCCTGTGTTATTCTCTCGACCTCGGGAATGATGAACGGAGGGCCGGTTATGGACTATTTCAAAGCCTTTGCCGAAGATCCGCGCAATTGTCTGGTGTTTGTAGGGTATCAGGCCGATGGCACAATCGGGCGCAGAATCCAGAAAGGATGGAAAGAAATCCCGATGACAGGGAAAGGCGGGAGCACCGAAATCCTGAAGATGAACATGGAAGTCCAGGTAGTTGACGGTTTTTCAGGCCACTCCGATAGGAGACAGCTTATGGATTACATCAAGAGGATGCAGCCCCGTCCGGAAAGGGTGTTTACCGAGCATGGGGACGAAAAGGCCTGCGTTGACCTGGCAAGTTCGGTTTACAAGAAATTGAAGATTGAGACCCGGGCTCTAACAAACCTTGAAACCGTAAGATTGCTGTGACTCCTCCTAAAGGGTCACAATTCTCTTTTTCGAAGAAAAGAATAAACTTTTTCATGCCTTGAACCCATGAGCGGGCTCAAGACTTAGAAGATGTTGCATTAGCTGTTGGTGGTTTCCTACCAAGAGATCTGCCCTGTCAAGCTGTGAAGGCTCAACATATGTGGGAATCCCTATACAGTAAATTTCGGCTTTTTTTGCAGCCTCTACGCCTAAAATTGCGTTTTCTATTACCAGGCACTCTTCCCGCCGCACATTAAGGAGTTCGACAGCTTTAAGGAAAGGATCGGGATGAGGCTTTGAATTCACAATATCATCTCCTGTAACCACAATATCAAATATTCCCGGAAAAAGCTGATCAACGATACCGTGGACAATAACATGATCAGAGCCCGAGACTACTGAAAGCTGGAAACGGGTTTTAAGCACCTCAAGGCACTCTCTCATTCCCTCGAAAGCTTTTAGCTCAAAGATTCTTTTGAATTCCTGCCTGTAAATTGAGGTAATAGTTTCAAAATCATATGCCTCTGGTTCTTTCCGGGCTTTCCGGATTAGCAGAGGAAGGCCATTCTTGGGGTTTGAGCCTTCGATTGCATAAATATCACTGTCCTGAATTTCCATACCCAGGTCAAGGAAAGCCTTTTTCCAGGCTGCTGCGTGGAAGGGCATGGAGTCCACGAGAACGCCATCCATATCGAAAATCAATGCCTTTAACACGGTTCTGACTCCAGACAAAAACTGAATAATTTTAAATTGGATTGTGTGGGCTAAGGTAAAAATAGCTTTGAAGCCTTAAAACTTTCCCGGAAAATCCCGAAGATATGTTTGTTCCCGGAGATACGGTTATTCCAGAGTTTTGATACGCTCATTATAAATTAGATACATTGTTTATCATTGACTTACACTTTCTATGGGCTACGATATGCTTTTGTAAGAGACCTTTGGGAATTTTAGCTCACTTTATGGAAAATTTGAAATGATTCTTCAAATTTGGCACACGTCTTGTGGCAAATAGACTTTTCAGAGTTAGTAAACTGAATAAATTAATTAAAAACACACTGGATAAATAAAATTTAGGAGATTGCACAACGTTTATTGCCTGTGAACCAGAAATATAGAAACACTTATATTAATTTAGAGGACATTAGTTCAAAAAATCAAGCAAGAGCCTCGAAATTCTGGAATAATACCGAAACAGATTTTAAGAGGAGAATTCTACTTAAAAGTAATAATATAAACTGTCTCATTAAATTGAAACAATTCCGGGTCGAAAGTTTTATCAAAAACGTTCACAGGTTTGCAGTATAGCCCCTGAATTCAAGCATGGTATCAAAAGAAGAAAAAAATAAGAAAATTGCCCTGACTTGCAAATCAGGAGAGCTTTGCTGAGAAAATTAAAACTTTTGACAAAAAATCAAGTTAACACATATAAATATTTTGGCAGTTCCTCACCCTTTAGCTTTGAGAAATGGATATTAAATAAAGTAAAAGAGTGAATATATGAGATTTATGGGTGACCTATTTAAACTTGATAAACAATTTAAGAATATAGTTTAAATATGTCCGAAATATTTAAGTTCAGCAGAATGCCAACTTATTAAAGATAACGGATGAAAATCTTTAGTAGGTTTTGAAGGTTATCTCATAACTCCACTCAGAGTATTCAAAGGTATGTGACCCCCGGTGTAAAGGGTGGGGAGTCAAACGTAACCATTAGACACAGATCCAGTCGAGGGGATAGAATTGCAGTCAATAGTACAGGAAGCAATGAAATTCAGCGAAAAAGAGAAGGAATATCGGAAGAACTCCTCCTCTGATGACGACTTTGAAGAATTCGGGCAACCGCGAATTATGATTGTCGGATGCGGGGGTGCCGGAAATAATACTGTAAACCGTCTCTACAATATAGGAATTGAGGGTGCGGAAACTGTCTGTATCAATACCGATAAACAACATCTTGACAATGTAAGAGCTGACAAGAAGATCCTGGTGGGAAAAACCCTCACGCGGGGACTGGGAGCAGGCGGTTACCCCGAGACAGGAAAGAAAGCTGCGGAGCTTGCAAGGGGTACCCTTGAAGAAGTATTAAAAGATGTTGACCTGGTTTTCATAACTGCAGGTTTAGGCGGAGGTACCGGGACAGGAGTTGCCCCTGTAGTTGCCGAAGTGGCAAAGGAGCAGGGAGCAATCGTTGTAGGAATGGTCTCCAGCCCCTTCAGGGTTGAAAGGGCTCGAATTTTCAAAGCAGAAGAAGGCCTTGAGGATCTTCGCAGGGCAGCAGATACCGTAATTGTCCTGGATAATAACAGGCTGCTTAACTACGTGCCAAACCTCCCTATTGACCAGGCTTTTTCCGTAATGGACCAGTTGATTGCCGAGACCGTAAAAGGAATTACAGAAACGATCACAGTGCCCTCACTGATAAACCTTGACTATGCCGATATCAGGACTATTATGAGCTGTGGCGGGGTTGCAGTCATGCTTGTAGGTGAGTCAAAGAACCAGGACAAGAGCACTGAAGTAGTGCGGACTGCTTTAAACCACCCCCTGCTTGACGTTGACTATAAGGGCGCAACCGGAAGCCTTGTCCATGTAACCGGCGGTCCTGACCTGAGCCTCAAGGAAGCCGAAGAGATCGCATCCATGCTTACCTACGAACTCTCCCCAAGCGCAAATGTTATCTGGGGCGCAAGGATCAGGGAAGACTATGAAGGTAAGGTCAGGGTAATGGCCATCATGACAGGTGTGCAGTCTGCCCAGATCCTGGGACCCCAGGCAGCAGGTGGAATTCTGGAGCCAAGAGCCGAAGCTGATCTAATTCAGGAAAGAAGGTTCGGGAAAATGACGCCTGTAGACCGGTTCAGGAACACGGCAGGCGCTCTTAGAAAGAAGCACGACGATTCAATCATTGATTTTATAAATTAAACCGGGCTCAGATAAAAGCCCGGTTTCTCAAAGCTGAAAAGTTCGGGCTTTTCATCCCCTGATACTTTTTTAACCTATGCGTTTCAAACAGATACTCTTTTTTATTAGTGCTTATATCTAAAAAACATGAAAATTTTGATTGCAACAGGGCGGCTTGCAGAAAACACCATCAGGAAAGCAGTCGGGGAAAAAGCAGACATCCTCGTAGCCGATATTGATATTGCCGCCTTCATCACCCCTAAAAAACTGATCAAAGCATTTCAGGAAGCTTGTCTTTCAAAAATCTATGACCTTATCCTGCTTCCGGGGCTTGTAGCAGGAGATTTCTCAAAAGCTTCTGAAGAACTGGGGTGTAAAATCCGGCTTGGACCTAAGCATGCCTATGACCTTGGTTTTGTACTCCCGTTCGCCGGGAAAATCGAGTTTTCCGAAAAAATTCCTGCCTGTGAACTCCTTGCTGACGTTCGAAAGGAAATGGCTCTCAAGTTGATAAGGAAAACCGAAGAAGAAGCCTCCTCACCCCTTAAACTTAGAGGTGTAAAAATCGGGGGGAAAGCTCGCATGAAGGTTATGGGAGAAATTGTAGGGGCTATGGAAATGGATGCTATGGCGCTCCGGATAAAAATCGAAGCTTTTATCGCCCGAGGAGCAGATATAATCGATCTTGGGGCTACCCTTAATACTCTGCCAGAACAGGCTAAAACGGCCGTATCCCTTGCAAAAACCTTTACAGAAGCCCCGATAAGCATAGATACCCTTGATCCTGAACTGATAAAAGAAGGAGTAGAAGCAGGAGCAGACCTTATCCTGAGTCTAAACAGCACGAATCTTGGGACTGCAGGCCCCATAGTTGCAAGGGCAGGGATTGCAGCCATTATAATCCCGGATGAAGAAAGAAGCCTTGAAACCCTTGTCAGAAACGTCGAAGCTGCCCGCAGGCTTGGAATAGAGAAAATTATAGCCGATCCTGTCCTTGATCCTGTTGGGCACAATATAACCGAATCCATCGTACGCTATCATGAGTTTCACAGAATGTATCCTGAGATCCCTGTCTTCCTCGGAGCTGGCAATGTCACTGAGCTTATGGATGTGGATACAATAGGTGTCAATGCCACGCTCTGTGGAATAGGAGCAGAGGCCGGAGCAAGCATTCTCTTTACTCCCGAATTCAGTGACAAGGCACAGGGTTCGATCAGGGAACTGAAAAGGGCTTCCGAGATGATGATGCTTGCCGGGATAAGAGAGAGTTCTCCAAAGGATCTAGGGCTTGACCTTCTCTGTATCAAGGAAAAACGCAGGCGGCCTGATTTTCCTCTTCCGGAAAATGCGATTCAGGCCAGACCTTCGAAAGGCTGGCGTGTAGACCCTGCAGGGCCTATCCGCATCCGTACAGTGCCGGACAGCATAAGTGGAAACGGCGGATTGATCGTAGCCGAACACGAGAAATCCTCAGTCGTGGGGAGAAATGCCAGGGAAGTAATGGACACGCTGCTTGAGCTGAAACTGGTCTCACGCCTGGATCATGCCGCATACCTTGGAAGGGAACTGGAAAGAGCCGAACTTGCTCTGCAGTTTAACAGAAGTTATGCCCAGGACGATGCGTTCTGAGCACAAGAAAGCTGACAAAAATAAAGACGTGAAAAAATGAGACTCGAAAATGAAGATAAGCAGGCAATTTTTGAGATAGTGGCAGCCCGCTATTTCACGACCCAGAGCTGGAAATGGGTAAACTTGAGGAAAGATGCAAACAAAATCCTCAAAGCCCATGATGAGCTGAACGAGCAGTATGCTTCCTACTCGTATGTGAGCAAGGACTGGTATGTAGAAAACATGGGATCCAAAAACATTCACATGTGCAATACCTGGGAGGAACTTAAAAATCTCGTTGCGTTCCTGAGCAGCTATGGAAGTGTCTTTAATTTCCTTGTCAATACAGGAAACAGGAAATCGTTCTGCATCGTAAGCGACACAAGGGATTTGAATGAAGCTCAGGCAAGTGCGATTAAAGAAGTTCAGAAACTCGGGTACAACACATTTATATTCCTGGCCACAGTCCCGGATGAAATCGAGTTCCAGCTACTGCAGGTAAGGGGAGTTAACTGAGCTCTCCGACCTGTTTAAGCTTTAGTCGCCTATCTTCTGCTTGCAAGGAAAAGCACAGAAAGTAATTTTGCCCGTTTATTCTAGCATTTTCTCTGTTTTTCTCCATTAACTTGATTGAGCTCCTGCTTCTGACAATTGTTTAACGAAAAGTTTTTAGTTGATTACTCTCAAATAGGAAAGCGTCTTCCTTTTAGAGATCAGGTAGATTAAATACTCACAGTTGTGAAGAACTACAGTAAACAATTTATCCTGTTTATAAACAGGAGGCTTACTGAGAACTGAGCACCGCTTCAGAGCCTAAACAAT
>CAYSZA010000034.1:7934-16770 GCA_964435275.1 uncultured Methanosarcinales archaeon
GTTTATAAACAGGAGGCTTACTGAGAACTGAGCACCGCTTCAGAGCCTAAACAATGGGCGTGAAGAAATTCAGTACACGGCTACCATAATAAAAATAGAAAAAAAAGTAAAAATGGGAATCAGACGATAAACAGAGGTGCAAATACAACCGCTACGATGCTCATGAGCTTTATGAGAATGTTGATTGCCGGGCCTGCAGTATCCTTGAAGGGATCTCCCACAGTATCGCCTGTCACACCTGCCTTGTGGGCGTCCGAACCCTTTCCGCCGAAATTACCGGTTTCAATAAATTTCTTGGCATTGTCCCATGCTCCTCCTGCATTGGACATTGTAATCGCGAGCATAAAACCTGAAACAACAGAGCCTGCAAGCAGTCCTCCAAGTGCGCCAGGCCCGAGTATAAGTCCGACGGCAAGGGGTGCAACAACTGCGAGTACACCGGGCCCTATCATCTCTTTCAGGGCAGAGTGCGTTGAAATTGCAATACATTTGCCGTAGTCAGGATCAGCTTTACCTTCCATGAGACCTTCGATCTCTTTAAACTGCCTCCTCACTTCCATAACGACTTCACCTGCGGCTTTTCCGACGGCCAGGATGGTCATTGATGAGAAGAGGAAAGGCAGCATTGCACCGATGGTAAGCCCGATGAACACGTTCGGATTCATGACATCAATAGCAATGAGATTTACTGCAATGCCATACGATGAGAAGAGGGCGAGTGCAGTGAGAGCCGCCGAGCCAATTGCAAAACCTTTACCCATAGCAGCAGTCGTATTTCCAACTGCGTCAAGAGTATCGGTAATCTGGCGTACCTCTTTCTTCTGGTGGGACATCTCGGCAATCCCGCCTGCGTTATCAGCTACAGGGCCGTATGCATCGACTGACAGCGAGATCCCGAGCGTAGCAAGCATTCCCACGGCTGCAATAGCTATGCCGTAGAGGCCGGAAAGCAGGTATGAAATATAGATTGTAGCGCTGATGATGATAACTGGCCAGAGGGTTGACTCCATCCCTTTTGCAAAGCCTGTGATAATGTTTGTAGCCGAACCGGTTAAACATGAGTCTGCAACCGTACGGGTAGGTTTTCGATCATACGACGTATAGTACTCGGTAATCTGCCCGATAAGGAACCCGGAGACAAGTCCTGCGAAACTTGCAAAGAAAACCTTCAAACCGTATTCTCCGAGCAGTTGAGAAGTAACGAAATATGAGGCAATGACTGTAAGAACGATTGCAGCAATCAATCCCAGATTAAAAGCCATATGGATTGCCGATGCCTCGGTCTTGTTTGTACGGACAAAAAAAGTACCTATAACGGATGCAAGGACTCCAACTGCCGAAATCAGCAGCGGGACCAGGATAACGTTTTCAACTGGCACACCGGGGAAAGTCGCTGCTGCTGTCGATGCTGCAAGAAGCATTGTTGCCACGATAGAACCGACATAGGATTCGTAAAGATCGGCTCCCATGCCTGCGATATCTCCCACGTTATCGCCCACATTATCGGCGATTACAGCAGGGTTTCTCGGATCGTCTTCAGGGATCCCCGCCTCGATCTTACCCACAAGATCGGCCCCGACATCAGCAGCTTTTGTGAAAATTCCGCCACCTACACGGGCAAAAAGAGCAATAGACGAAGCTCCGAGCGAAAAGCCCGCAACGATATTCATGATAGTGGTAAAACCGAGATTCGTATAAGAATTTGTAATAATTATAAATGAAGCAGACAAACCAAGCAGGCCGAGCCCAACAACGCTCATTCCCATAACCGTGCCTGATGCAAACGAAACTCTGAACGCAGGACCAATACCTCTTGTGGCAGCATTTGTTGTCCTGCCGTTTGCAATAGTAGCTGTGAGCATTCCTGCATACCCGGCTGTCGCGGAAAGCACTGCACCGAAAACAAAGCATAATGCGGTGAGAATTCCGTTTGGAAGAATTGATGCAATTATAACTGCAAATAGGACAACGAAAACAGCAATTGCGCGGTACTGCCTGTTAAGGTAAACCATGGCGCCGTGATGAATTGACGCAGTAATTTTTTTGATAACATCGTTCCCTTCGCCTTCTTTTTGGACATTTTTATAGGATACGCCTGCGAAGATCAGACCAATAAGGGCACACATTGGTGCAAGGTAGATTAATACATCCATAAATTTAACCGTCCTCCGGAAAAACATCTCAAAAATCTTCTCGGATGCTGAATACTCAGAGTACTTTTTATAATAGTAAGCTAGTCTTTGCAAACTCATACTAATAGTTGTAGCTGGAAACCTGCAGAAACTACCCAATCAATTCCTGAATGAATCCTGAATGAAACCTGCTTTTTCAATACGAGCATACACGTAGTTATGATTATCTTATATAAATCTACTTTCAGAGTGTTATGCAGCTAATTTTATAAATAACGTATCTTTATCCTTTTTTCCACCAGTGCGCTCTTGGAAAAGTTATTATTATGAAAACAGAATAAAAGATTTCGTCTTTTACAGTTCGATCCCGGAATTCGGAAACTTATTACCTTATTGATTGAGTATATAAATGTCTAAAAAATACAATTTACAAATAGAATTCCTTTTTTCTATCAGAATTTTACCGATATCTTTATATTTAGATGGATTTAACTGAAAAAACCTAAAACTAACTCATATAAGATAGAGTGCTCAGGATTCACTGCTGAATGAACTCATGATTACTAAAGCTCCCCTCTCCATATCGCCTTAGCGGATTGGAAATTTGTATATTGTCGGGTTCTTCGATCAGGAAACATATACTATTAGTAGAAAGAGAGGGATTATCGTAAAAATAAATAAAAGTTTATTGATTAGACAAAAGGGTAAAAAAGTTTATATAAAAAACAACTGTTTACGCCTTTGTCGAAAATAAGGCTTCAACAACTCAAACTCAATTTACTTCAAAATATATTTGAAAAAATTACGAACTGTATTTAACGATAGACCAGGCGCTCACGAACGCCAAGGAGCTAGTTCATAGATAACTTGCTGATCGTGACCAGCTATCACTACTATAATAATGTCGTGCACGTTGTAGAGAAGAATCATGACACTCTTTGAGTGCGACAGGGAATACATCGTGTATTGCTTCTGCGCTGCCCTTTCCGCTTAGATAACCCAGGTTGTGAGACGCATAGGTAGTAATGCAGATATCTAGCTCATAATGCAGAATGGAAAAAAAGCCTGAAAGTCTAATCTGGGTCATCGGCCAGCATAAAATATAATTTGGATTTTAAGGTTTGCTGGAAAGGACAATTATAGAGATTCAATGAAGCTAAAAAGCCCTAACTGCTCGCAAACTTCATTAAACCGTAAAATAATTGCTTACACTTTCGTCGAAGATGAGTTTTTAACAATACAGAATCCCAGTTTATCTTTCAAAAATGTGATGAGAGAAGTGATCGGCTAAATGGAGATTATAATGAAAAATAAAATGGCCAGGGCAATGCTTGAAGGCATGTTTAGCCTTGCCATACTGTCGCTGACTCCGGCAATAGCGGCTGCCAGTGAGGCGAATCTTAAAATTCCGAATTTAAGCCAGGGGCAAAACAATTTGCTGCTCTGGGGTATCGTGGTCTGTGTATTAGGTATGTTATTTGGCTTTTACCAGTTTACGAGGGTGAAAAAGATCAAGGCCCACCAGTCCATGCTGGATGTGGCCAACATAATTTACGAGACCTGTAAAACCTATCTTATCCAGCAGGGTAAGCTGCTGGGGATACTATTCGCTTTTATCGGCTTCTGTATAGCCTTTTACTTTGGCTTCCTGCAGAAAACACCTTTGAGTGGTGTACTGCTCATTATGGCCTGGACCGTAATAGGGATACTGGGTTCCTATAGTGTCGCCTGGTATGGAATCCGTATGAATACACTGGCTAACAGCAGAACTGCATTCGTTTCCCTGGAAAGAAAACCCCTGAAACTTTTAAATATCGCTCTTGATGCAGGAATGAGCATAGGTGTGCTTCTTGTCTGCGTTGAGCTGATAATGATGTTAATTATATTGCTCTTTGTTCCTAGGGAGCTGGCAGGAGCGAGCTTTATAGGCTTTGCAGTAGGAGAATCCCTTGGAGCAAGTGCACTGCGTATTGCCGGCGGAATATTCACCAAGATCGCAGATATTGGTTCCGACCTGATGAAAATAGTATTTGGAATAAAAGAAGACGATCCGCGCAATCCAGGGGTTATTGCTGACTGCACTGGAGACAATGCAGGTGACAGTATAGGACCAACCGCGGATGGATTCGAGACTTATGGTGTAACCGGTGTAGCCCTTGTTACTTTCATTGTGCTGGCCGTCCAACCTGCCCTCACAGGTGTCCTGCTTACCTGGATCTTTGTAATGCGCGTACTTATGATACTTACCTCGGTGTTTTCTTTCTATATTAATAAGGCCTGCAGCCAGGCACGATTCGGCAACAAAGACGATTTTGATTTCGAACAGCCCCTGACCAGCCTGGTATGGATCACTTCCATTCTCTCCATCGCAGTAACTTTTGCCGTAAGCTATTATCTTCTGGGACCGGGTTCTGAGGTACCTGTCCAGTTGCAGAAGCTCTGGCTTGTGCTTTCAATAATAATAAGCTGTGGGACCCTGGGAGCAGCTTTAATTCCCGAATTTACCAAGATATTTACAAGCCCTAATTCCCTGCATGTAGCTGAAGTTGTCAAAGCTTCCCGTGAAGGCGGCCCATCTCTCAATATCCTTTCCGGGCTGGTCGCAGGCAATTTCAGTTCGTTCTGGATCGGTATGGTATTCCTTGCACTCATGTTCGTTGCCTATTATGCCAGCGGATATGGTTTGAGTGAAATAATGATTTATCCCTCCATATTCGCATTCGGTCTGGTAGCTTTCGGGATGCTGGGCATGGGCCCTGTTACCATAGCAGTCGATAGCTATGGGCCGGTAACGGATAACGCCCAATCCATTTACGAGCTGTCACTTATAGAAACCATTCCAGGGATAAAGGAAGAAATCCAGAGAGAATTCAAGTTCAAACCGGATTTTGAGAAAGCAAAACATTATCTGGAAGCTAACGACGGCGCAGGAAATACCTTTAAGGCGACAGCCAAGCCGGTCTTAATAGGCACGGCTGTAGTTGGCGCCACGACCATGATTTTTTCGCTGATCCTGGTTATCAGGGATGTTCTTGGAGTAGAACCGGAAGAAATCCTGACCCTTCTCAATCCCTATACTATCTTCGGGTTACTGGCAGGCGGTTCTGTAATTTACTGGTTTACCGGGGCATCAACCCAGGCCGTAACTACCGGCGCCTACCGGGCAGTTGAATATATCAAAAGGAATATACAGCTGGATGGGGATGCCAGCCAGAAAGCAGCCACGGAAAAGTCAAAAGAAGTGGTAAAAATTTGTACTCAGTATGCGCAGCAGGGAATGTTCAATATATTTATCGCCATATTCTCCTTCACTCTGGCATTTTCCTGTCTCTCTGCTCCAGTAGCCGGGAATGATTCGGTGGCGCTCTTTGTTTCTTACCTGATCTCCATTGCAGTATTCGGACTGTTCCAGGCAGTGTTCATGGCAAATGCCGGTGGTTGCTGGGATAACTCTAAGAAAGTCGTAGAAGTAGACCTTCAGGAAAAAGGCACCGATTTACATGAAGCAACCGTTGTAGGCGATACTGTAGGCGATCCTTTTAAAGATACTTCCTCAGTTGCTCTGAATCCAATCATCAAATTCACCACCCTATTTGGCCTGCTAGCCATGGAAATCGCAATCTCAGAATCGTTCAGAAACGTGGCTCCCTATGTAGGCGGCTTATTCCTTTTGGTTGCGTTCTTCTTTGTCTGGCGTTCGTTCTATGGAATGAGAATTCCTCTGCGGAATGAGAGTCCTAATAGAGAAGTGGTGAAAGAATCGGCTGTTGATCAGGAATAATATGGGACCAAGCCTTACAACACCAGACGTTGTGAGGCTCACCCTGTATAAAAGATACAAATCGAGAATTATTTTCCTGTTGTCTCGATATTATTTCTTTAATTCTCTGCAAATATTTTATTTATTTTCTCTTTCCTCTTTCTATTCGGCAGCGTGCTAATTATTCTGCAAATTCAAAATCAAATCTTTGTGTATCATTTTAATTTACTTAACGACTTTTTTAAGCTTCCAATTTTACAGAACTTTTGTTACACTGCCCAGACTTGTCTTGTCAGTTGGTGATTCAAGGATAATTTCATTCTTTCTCAGCCTGTTAATTTGGTAAACTTTTGTGACAATCTGACCTTTCTATTTAAATAAGTCCGAAATCTCTTAGGCTAAAGACTGCGTGTAGATCTTTCCGTGTCTCTGATGGGATGCTTGGCACTCGGTTTCCGGGTTCCTATACTGTATATTAATATATGTTAAAAATTATAGCCCGATTACCGTTCCTATTATATTATGCTAATATATACCCAACAAATTTGGACAAATTGGTGTTAATCTGTTCCCAATACATACCCAATATAGTAACATATATGAGATAGGATCTCAAAAACACTATCACGCAGTCAGCACACAATAAGTCGCTTTTCATAATAAAATCTCTTGATACGCTTTTGCATAACTTACTTGTATTTTTATTTCATAAGTCAAATGAATTCGAAACAATTGATGAATTTAATTTACAAATGATGTATATTTTTCTTCCATTGTCTGTTATTGTACTAGCATCTTGGACAATATAAAGTGATATTTGCACAAAAGCTAATTATCATAATCTTAAATTTTATATTTATGTACTTTTATTATAGGAATTTCTGACAATGTGCCCATTAATCAAAATTCGTGATCAATCGACAGTTTCATAGAATTAATAGGCCAGTTAAACTATCGTTCAGGCAAGCGAGTAAAAAAGTTTATATAAAAAACAACTGTTCACACATATGTCGCACGAGACATTCTAGAAAAAACGATCAAAGAATAGCCACCATCAGGACTTCCGATCTTGATGATAGCTACTATTTGAAATAAATATTGACAAAAGGATAAACCTTGTCAATGTGATAAAGGACAGCCATTTTATCAGAACTATTGTATTTATACATTTCTGTAATGGTAATTGTCACATTTGCTGCTTGATCCTTTAGTCTTTTATTTAATAAAAATAGTAGTTTCCGTACCTATGGGTTGCTATTCTTCTCTAGAGGCTATAAAAAGAGAAACAATCTGGAGGTGTGGTGTACTGGCAACCTTTAGCTTTACGGAAATAGAGTTAGCTGCGTTTCAGGTAACACTATTGATAGTAAGCTTATATCACTGCTACTGTTACCTAAGGTACACTTTAAGGGATAAATAGTCACTAAAATAATAGGAAAACTAAAGAAGAAGCCGTTATCTTTAGCGAATAAAGGAATAACAGGGCTTGCAATTTGATAGAGTGGGTGAACCCCTTATCCTGCAATTGAAGAAATAGCAACTTTTTGCCTTAAAGACGTTGCTATTTTCCTCCTTTTCAGTCTTTTTTCCTGTCGCTTTTGGTACTTGTTACATGGATTATAGCAACGTTTTGATGTTTGTTGCTATGATTTCCGTGATAGCAACTACAAAGACTTCGATAAATCCAGTAATTTTCCCGTAAAACTATTGCATTTTGCCCCTTATCTCAGTAGCGTACAAAAATTTACTTTGAATTTACAGCAAATTCGCGGCACTGCCTTCTATTCTACCGTTTTCCCTTTTTTCCAAAAATTTATTTTTCATAGCTTCTGGCAAAGAAAAAATATGTTCTACTGTAAGAAGTAAGAATTTCTCATAAAACAATTGAATAAATCAACTACGGGAGAGTATCGCAGACTTTACACAAAAACTCTTTTTTGAGCCTTCATCGAAATACGGCTTAGAAATTCAGAATAATACTTCAGAACAGCAATAAATTGTTACATAAAATAATTATAAAATCAAACAGATATATGTATAAGTTATACTGGAAAAACGAGAAGAAAGTTAAGCTAAAGGACAGGACCATTTGAAGGGATGAAAATCGAAGTCTGAATGGTACCAGGGCCAAAGGATAGGAAATTTATGGAAGGTTTAATATTTGTCGCTCCTTTAGCAGGCATTATAAGCCTGGGCTTCGCTGCCTTCTTCGCAAAGACTGTCCTCAAAGAGGAAACCGGAAACAAAAAAATGCAGGAAATTGCCGGTGCAATTCATGAAGGGGCCATGGCTTACTTAAACCGCCAGTACAGAACAATCGCAATAGTTTCGATAATTCTTGCGGGCTTAATTCTCTTTTTACTTGATGATGGACTTAAAATTGCAGCGGGCTTTCTGGCAGGAGCTATCAGTTCTGCTGCTGCCGGCTATATTGGGATGAGCGTTTCAGTTCGAGCAAATGTCAGGACTGCTCACGCAGCCTCCACCGGGCTTGAAAAAGCCTTATCTATTGCATTTCGAGGGGGAGCTGTTACAGGGCTTGCTGTAGTAGGACTTGCACTGCTCGGAACAAGCGGATTTTATATCCTTTATGGGGATGTAAATCTGGTAGTAGGGCTCGGTTTTGGTGCTAGCCTGATAAGCCTTTTTGCCAGAGTAGGTGGAGGAATTTTCACAAAAGCTGCAGACGTCGGAGCTGACCTTGTGGGTAAGATCGAGGCGGGGATCCCTGAAGATGATCCGAGAAATCCTGCTGTAATCGCCGACAACGTGGGCGATAACGTAGGGGACTGCGCAGGCATGGGAGCCGACCTTTTTGAAACCTACGTGGTAACTTCTCTGGCTGCCATGCTCCTCGGCTCCCTAGTAGCAAAAACTTACGAAAATGCGATCCTTTATCCCCTCATGCTGGGCTCAACCGCGATCTTTGCATCCATAGTATCCA
>CAYSZA010000035.1:0-16551 GCA_964435275.1 uncultured Methanosarcinales archaeon
AAGTTTCACAGTCTAGAATAATTGTCCGAATAGATGGTCACTTTCTTCATTAGTGGCTCATGGATGAGTTTTAAGAAGGCTCTTAAATATTGACCTGGCAAGCTCCAACTTCAGTCAATTTTCTATTATTGGATGACCGATCAATTGTCACAGGGCTGGCACTGGCGCCTGATTATCCTTCTCTATTATCGTAAAAAGTATAGTAAACTCTGTCCCATTGTTCCTTTTCAGTTCAAACTCTCCGTCTAACTGCTCTACAAGTGAAATTACCAGCTGGAGCCCAAGACTATCAAGATTTTCAATAGCAAGGTTTTCAGGAATGCCTATTCCGTCATCTGAAACAGTCAGAGAAAAATTGGTACTCCTGCCTTCTTTTTCGCATTCTCTATCTTCTCCTTTACTGAGTCTGATTCTGATTTCTCCTTTATCTCTCCCTTTAAATGCGTACTTAAAGGAATTGGAAACAAGTTCGTTAATTATTATTCCCAATGGGATTGCGGTGTCAATATCAAAGAACGTGTTTTCCGCAAGATCCATATTTAAGCTGATATCTGTATCTCCTACCCTGTATGTGAGAAAGAGATTCTCAGCAAGTTCTTTAATATATGAAGAAAAGTCCAGTTTATCGATTCCTCCGCCTTTATATAATCCTTCATGAATCAGAGCAATCGAAGTTACTCTGTCCTGGCTTTCTCTGAAAGAATCCAGCACTTCTAAATCCTTAATATTCCTTCTGCCTTTGAACTTTTCAGCCTGAAGGTCAATCAATGAAGAGATCACCTGAAGGTTATTCTTGATTCTATGATGGATTTCCTTTTTGCGGACAACCTCCATATTAGCGAGGGCTTCTTCAGCTTCTTTTCGCTTGGTGATGTCAGTGAGCATACTCAGAGACCCCATAAATTTGCCACCGCTATCAAAATCGGATCTAGCACTTATAAGCACCCATAAGGGTGAGCCATCCTTACGTATTAATTTCAATTCATAGCTTTCATTTTCACCCCGGCGCCTCCTTTCCATGTACGCCTTGACGATAGATTTATTTCCTTTCTCAAAGAGATCCAATGCTGGTCTACCAATAACTTCTTCAGGACCGTATCCAAGCATATCTGCTAATTTCTTGTTAATGTACGTGATTATGGCTTCACCGTTGATTAAGCATATGCCTTCGTTTGCTGTCTCTACGATATCCCGGTACTTTTTCTCACTTGCACGAAGCTTTTCTTCTGCTCTTTCTCTTTCGGTTATATCACTGGCAATGACCGAGATATCAGTTAGCTTTCCAGAGGCGTCATAAACAGGAGAAAGATTTAATGAAACTTCTATTAGCTTTCCGTCCTTTCTTAACCTATAGGTCTCATATTGGCGGATTTCCTTTCCCTGTTTAACCATCTCAATTAATTTTTTTGGTTCTTGACATAGACTGGAAGGAGTCAGGACTGATCCGGACTTCCCAAGAATTTCTTTAGCTGAATACCCGTAGATCTGCTCTGCCCCTCTATTCCAAGTTGTAATAACACCGTCAAGAGACATTGTTCCAATAGCTTCATTCGATGATTCTACGATATTTGCCAATCTCCTGGTCTTCTCTTCAGATTTTTTTAGCTCAGTAATGTCCTGAACTATTCCTCTTAATCTAACGGGGCGATTTTTCTCGTCAAAAATAACTTCACCACTTATATGGACTATACGCTCTTCTCGATTAGCTAAGATGATCCGATAATCATTGTCAAAGGGATTTCCGTTTAAAGTATCTATAATGGCATTATCCAAATCGACTCGATCCTCAGGGTGTATATATTTTAAGAGTACACCATAATTTATGCTGAACTCTTGAGGACTAAGTCCAAAAATACGGTACATTTCATCAGACCGGTACATTTTGTTCGCTACGATGTTCCAATCCCAATTTCCGATATGAGTCATTCTTTGGGCTTCAGCAAGATACTGTTCACTTTCCAGTGATGACTTATAAGCTCTCTCAAGCTGGATTGTTCGCTCTTCAATTATTTTTTCTAAATTGTCATATGCCTTTTTTAGAGCTTCTTCTGCCTTTTTGCGTTCGACTACCTGTGAAATCAAAAAAGCTACTGAAGTGAGAAAGTAAGTGTCATCTGACGTGAACTTTCTTTTCTTCGTGGAATTGACAGTAAGTACTCCAAAGATTTTTTCCATACTGCCGATTACAACGCTTGCCCCGCTAGCCACGCCGTGAACTTCTAGTACCTCTGGTTTTTCAAAGCGATTTTCTTTATCATAATTCTCCACGATGACAGGCATCCTTGAAAGTAAAGTATATTCTGCCTGTGGTTCCTTTTCCCCTTCAACAGTGTTTTTTCCCACAAACTCAGGCTTCCATCCAATCCCAGCCCTTAAAAGGAATTTCCCATCGGGCATAAGTTCCATAATTTTGCAGTACTCCAGTTCAAGGGTGCTTGCAATCAGCCTTACGCTCTCGTCCATAAAAGTTTGAAAGCTTTCTTGCCCAAGGGCTATTTTTCCTATTTTGTGGAGAATACCGTTCTGTTTTTCCTTAATACGGAGCTTTCCTTCCAGCTCTTTCTGGTCACTTATGTCGAATCCATAAATATTTACGCATTCGTCCTCGGGTAAAAGGTGAAATGTGAGTGAGTATGCTCTCTTCCCTGCTTCGACTTCTATTTTCTCCGGGATATTGCAGGAAATTACCCTTTGGACAAGATTTCCAATATATGGCGGCAGTTTATCTCCTTCTCTCACATCCCACTCATGCAATAAGGGCTCACCAGCCTCATTTGAGTAAAGAACAGTACCATCCTTTCCAGCACTAAGTACAGGATTTGGATTCTTCGCTGGAAGTTGCTCCATTTTCGCTCTCATATTTCCTTCAAGCCCCCCTCTTTGACGGCAGTCTGCCCGCCTTGGATAATTATTCATAGAGCAATTTCTGACTATTATATCTTTTATCTATTCTGTTATATAATAGAACTACATTGAACTCGACTAAGCAATTCATTAATGTTGAGGTGTCTACTGCAATCACTTATAGCCATTACGATGCTCTTAAATTGTAACACATATTCAGGCAGTGGACTTAAGCATTCTTTGCAATAAAAATTATCTTCAAGTCTAATGATCAATGAACAGGGGACTTTTTATAGTATATGAGAATCCTTAGAATTCCAAATTTTTAAAAATTGACGCAGTTAATCTAATAGCAGAGTTTTGACATTTATAAACGCTGTTAAGAATGAGGTTTATCTGGACTTTTTAAATAACAGGGTAGCAAAATCCTAATTGTACAAGTTGATGCTTCACTGAAACAAAAGAAAGACTACCGCCTTGCTATTCTATTAAACTATTTGTCATTTTTTTGACCGACCCGCTGAAAATAGTAAACCCTGAATCTTGTTTTGATGGCCATAAAATCTTTCTGGTATCCCCGGGTAAATATTCAAAAAATGAGGGGCTTGCATCGCTCTCACATTGTAACGCGTATCATCTGCCATCTAAACAGAATTCGAAAGGAGAAAACGAAATTAATTCTGCAAAGAGAACTCTCTGAACTTTTCTTTGCAGAAACATGAGTAGAAGAGACCACAGGAAAAACTCCTGCGGTTCTGATTGAAAAGATAAGTTAATTTCTAGTTAAAAAAGAGTCAGATCAATTCTTGAAGCGGATTACTTCTTGAATTCGGTATAGCCGCACTTTCCGCAGGCGAGGCGGTTTTTATGGTCGGCGAGGAAAGTACCTGGTCCGCATCTGGGACAGAATTGTTTGAGTCTTGTTACGGAGTCGCCCTGGACTTTATAGTAATCTTTTACTGTCATGTATATACACCTCGCTTAAGCCTCTTCTCCCTCAGTTTCGGTTCCGGGGATAGCGTTTCTCTTCAGGACGTATTCCAGTTCTACTTCTTTCATGCGGTCGGCAGTTTCATAGAGTTTGGCGTAGCCCTTGCCTTCCTGCATACCATATTCGGTTTTGATTCTCTGGATTACCAGCAGTTCAAGAGGGGCGTTCAGCATTGCAGCGAGTTTATTCCTGATGTCACTTCTGGAAGGAGTCGAACCTTCATATTTCACAATGAAATCCAGTTCCCTTCGATTTAAAAGTGCATTTTTCTTGTCTTTAAGAATTCTTATGTCCATCTAAAATTCTCCGTATCTTATCCAATTCGTAATTCTGATTTTTGCTGATGAGTTTCTCAAAGAGAGTTCTTATCTCCCCTTTTTTCTCCTCAGTGACCCTCACAAAGACCACGCCTTCATCAGGCTGGCCGTACAGGACCACAGCGCCCAGAGGAGCCAGGAGGATTACAGGAAGGGTTGCCAGATCCTCTTCTCCCCTTACAAAGATCCTGAGGGGCTTTTCGGAAGCAAATGCTTCGCACAGGGTTTTAATCAACTCATCGGTAATAATTCCTGCAGGGTTGTCCACAGACACTTCGTTATAAACCTTGTCCATATTCCGGGCTGATACATCACTGGAAACCGGCTTCCTTTTGGTGCGGTTGTCCACAATACAGATATCCGGAATAATCCCGACCTCAAGCAGGTGGAAGGTAGTAACATCTCCTACGGATATAAGTTTTGTGGGGCTTCCAAGCTCTCCTGCAAACTTCTCTATAGTATCCCTGCCTTTGCCCCTGTAAAGCGTACCCAGTGGTTTCTTCATAAGTGGACGAAGTTCTCTCGGAAGCTCAATATGAACACTCAAATCAGCGCACCTTCAGAGCAAATTTATCCGGAATGTCAACCCCAAGCTTTTTTGCTATTTCCGAGCGTTCAGCGTCCAGGATAATTACAAGCCCACTCCATTCCTCTGCAAGGTCCGAAGTCCCGCAAATCAGGCAGGTTTGCCCTTCCAGGACTCTCATGCAATGTCGACATACTCTTTCTGCCATACAAACCTCTTCCTTTTCAGGCAGTTCCTTCAGTCACAGCTTCATGAGGCTGTTTCTTTTTGCGGGCTTCTTCGAGCCATTGAAGCTTTCCAAGAGCAGTCTGACGCATTGTAAGCCCTATTTTGCTTTCCTTTGGTTCCCGCTCGTTAATACTTACTGCGACAACCCTGGCTCTTACATGATCCCCTTCGGCAATGGCTTTGCCTCCGTTCTTTGTCACAAGCCTTGCGTTCTTGGCGTCATATGAAATAAAATCATCCGTGATCTGGCTGACGTGAAGCAGTCCGTCCATTGGCCCCATACCTACGAAAACTCCGAAACCAACGGCTTCCACAACTTCACCCTCAATAATCTCCTGGAGTTCAGGCACAAACATTATTGCTTCAAATGTCACATCATAATATACAGCTCCGTCTCCTACGAGGATGTGCCCTTCCCCTATCTCGACGATCTTGCAAATTGCGACGAGGGAACCAAGTTTTTTGTCAACCTGTCCCTCAAGTTTTTCTCTTAACGCGTTTTTAACAGTGGGCATCACCTCTTCCCCTAACAGGGTAGGAGGGATGCGGACCGTATCAACGAGTTTCATCATTTTATACATCTGCTAATCACCCGTAAACACAATCAATTCAACGCTGCCCGATAAATAATTGGTTCTCTCAGACAAAATCCAGTTTGTTTTTCTGGCGCAGGGATATGATCTGAATCCTCTCTTCGGCAAGCCTGCGTTTTAACCCTATGTCATTTGTCAGAACAGCTGCTCCCATTTCCTTTGCCAGCCTGAGAATTATATCATCTGCAGGCCCTGTAGCACCAGATATACGCTCGCATCTGTCCATCATGGATCTGGCGACCTTTGCAGCTATTCTGTCCGAACCCTTTTCCCGTTTTATGAGTTTTTCTATCTCGAATACTACAGCCTCAGGCACAAAAAATTCGTTAAACCCCAGCCTTTTCAGTTCTTCGAAAATATCCACTCCGAACTGGACCGGGATCATGAACCCATTAGTATCGATTATAACTTTCAACTCTTAATTACCCCTACTCCAATGAGCCGCCAGCGGGAGTCGATTCTCCTGCTGATTGCAACCCTTGACCCTATGGCTGCGCTGATAGGGCGTTTAAGGGCTACCTGCGCTTCATTTTTCCTGGCACTTGTAACCACTCCGACTGTGGTTGCAGTTCCTATATTGAGCATAAGGGGTTCACTTGTCTTGATTTCGTTGATTTTTTCTTCCCTTGTAACTCCCACTACCCTATCGAGCAGGTGCAACTCCATGACGAACTGGTGCCTGGTGTCGGGAAGAGTACCGGGTGCGCCTGCAATCTGTCCTGTTAAAGAGTCGCCTTTTGTCAGGGTAGGGTCAAGATAAGTGCCGACAGCCAGAAGGCCTCCGGGAGTAGCTTCCTCTACCTTTGTCGCGCCTGCAAAGATAGACGAAACCGTTGTCAGGATTGGAACCCATCTTGTAGCGCCTTCGGTCGTGACCTTGATCCCAGGCCTTATTTCAAGCTCGTCTCCGGGGTGAAGGACTCCTTCGGTCAGGGTACCTCCGATAACCCCTCCGCGTATCTCCTCGATTGAAGCTCCTGGCCTGTTGATGTCAAATGAACGGGCAATCAACATGCTGGCAGGCTTATCTACCTTGTGGACAGGCGTAGGAATCTCGGTCTCCAGAGCATCGATAAGGATGTCGATATTAATGTTCTGCTGGGCCGAAATCGGGATTACAGGTGCGTTTTCCGCAACCGTGCCTTTAACAAATTCCTTTATCTGGTGATAGTTCTCGATAATGCGCTCTCTGGATACAAGGTCGATTTTATTCTGTACTATTACAATATTTTTAATCCCTATTATATCCAGGGCCATAAGATGTTCTTTTGTCTGGGGCTGCGGGCAGTCTTCGTTTGCAGCGATTACCAGCACTGCTCCGTCCATAATAGCGGCACCTGAAAGCATTGTCGCCATCAAAGTTTCGTGCCCTGGAGCGTCTACAAAGGACACAATCCTGTGTTCTTCCGTTTTTTCTCCGCAGTTAGGGCAGGTTTTTTCTACAGTATAACACTGGGGAGCAGGACATTTGGGACATTTCATGAACGGGGAGTCTGCATACCCCAGTCTGATAGAAATCCCTCGTTTTACTTCCTCACTATGTGTATCTGTCCAAACACCTGATAAGGCTTTAACAAGTGTAGTTTTTCCATGGTCGACATGGCCTACCATGCCGATATTAACACAAGGCTGACTCAAGTTGTAATTTCCTCCAGTAAAGTGAAGTGATCCGATATAAGGCAGGTCTTTATCCAAAACCTGTGCCATAAAATTTTGAGTTACTTTCGCCAGTGAGTCTGCAGATTCCAACCCTGACTCATCCGGTTTGTAATTTGAATAAATTTATAAATTAAAGCGGGATTCTCAGGCCGAAATTATTCCCGACCTCATCCGTACTCCGGATCTCCGCAACTGGAAACCGGGCAATCTGTTATTATATCTTTTTACTGCGGCTTAAAGCTTGCAGATTCAGGTAACACTTTTAAAGTTTACGGTATCCTGCATAATTCATATCTACTAATGCCGGAAAGCCTTAATAAATTTATGTGACGATAGCGTCAAGTTTCTCCAGTTCCAGGGCGCGCCTTATTTCAAAGGCCAGCCTTCTCCCGGTACTCATTGGTCTCCTCCAGAGCGAATTACCATAAGAATGGCCTACTGACATATGCACATTGGTTCCGCCCCCTACTCTTGGGGCCACATCATAGATGTAGAAGTTAAGGTCCTTGTCCACGCAGGTCTGCAGGCAGAAAGGCCCTATAATCCCAGGAGCGTAATGTTCCTGGGTAGCTTTCACATATTTTTCTCCCATTTCGAACACTTTCTCAAGGAGGGACTCACGCAGGGTTGCAGAGTTATGCCCGCAGACCGTGTATTCGGGAGTTAGCTGGTGTTCGGCCAGGGTCATTTGCTGCGGGGCAGGAAGCCTGACGTGCCCATCAAGGCTGGTTTCAAAGCGCCAGTCAATCCCGAGAAGTTCCAGCTTGCTCATTTTCGGCTCGATTGGGGAGTAAAACATATCAAGATTGAAGACAGGACCTATGATATAACGTTCTATCCTTGCTTTCTCAAGGGCTTCCTGTGTGATAACTCCCTGCTTTATAAGAGATCCGGATTTCTCCAAATATTCCTCATAACTCGAGGCAGTAAAAAATCCCCTTTCGAGTTTTTTTACAGCATGAGGAAGCTTGACCATCACAAGCTCGTTAATATCCTTTGGGGACTCGATTTTTTCAGGGAACGGAAGTCCTGCCTTTTCCAGAATCCAGTAATAGCTCTGCTGCTCACTGCGTTCCTCGCTTCTCAGGAGGTTCCTGCTTCCTACAAGAGGCACCCTGAAGTTTTCTTCGATTTCATCTATACTGCAATAGGAGGTAAAGGAACGATTGGGGATAAAAAGCACCTTTTCATCAACAAGCTTCTGCTGGTTTTCGGGCAGGAGAATCTCGTTATACTTTTTGAAAACAACTGTCTCATCGACAATCCCCCTCTTTACTTTCCCGTAAGGGTCTCTCTGGGCCCTGAAGTATTCGCTGTATGTCTTTTCTCTGCCAGCCTGGCAGACAGCAAGAGTCCTGAATTCCTCTTCAACTGCCCCATCGCAGATATCGAGTCCTGAATGGGAGGCTATAGTTCCGACTTTTATCTTATCAGCGTGAGTATAATAGCCCTCAACGATTTCCTTAATTTCTTTCCTGTCAATCATGTTTGATGTTCCTTAGCTCTGGAAATAATCCTTTTCAATGAATGGTGATAAGCATGGCTTTTCAAACCTTTTACTCGAGTGGAGATTCCTCAAAGCGCAAGGTCTGGTGACTATTTGCAAGGCATTGTGAAATAGAAGTCCTGATAGGTTTTCCCCATTAACGGCTTTACCTATTAAAACCCTTTCTAATATAAGTAATCATTTATATAATGAAAGGCGAGCCTGAAATGATTCACGGCAAGAAAGAGATAGGCCAGAAAGAATATCGAATCTTTCCGGCGGTTTCCGAATTTTCCTTCCTGTTCTGATGCTTTCTTAAATGAAACTCAGGATAAGTGGTGTAATAAAGGTCTCAATGATGGCTGCGACCAGAAGAAGAGGCAGGATCCAGCGGAAATAAAATATGAGTCCGTCTTTAAATTCCCTTTTGATCCGGGTGGGTTTGCCTATAAGGGCAGAAAATACCTGATGCCCTAGCCGAAGCCCTATACCCGCAGCAAGGAAGACCATAGGCAGTTCAAGTATCCCGTGGGGGAGAAGGGCTAGTAAAATGAAGAGCGGGCCTCTTTCCTGGGCTGCCAAGTAAGCTATCACTCCCACAAGGTATCCGTTGAATGCAATAAATACTACTGGAAGAATTCCCAGGGCTAGCCCGAGCACCAGGAAAAGCAGGCTTACGAAAGCATTGTTAAGAAAGATTGCAAGCATTATGAAAAGGGGACTCATTGTCATGATTGACTGGAATCGGGAACTGAAACTTTCCCTGAGGGCGTCAGCCATAGAAGGGAAACTTGCAGCTGAACTATAACCTGCAACAAGAGCCCCGAAAAATACAAAGGCCATAATAATTGCGTAAGGCCAGATGAAGCGCACGTATTCCTTAAATCCTTTTTTGGGGGTTTTTCTGCCGTCGTACCAGGTTTCTGCCTCCCTTCTTCCGGGAAGAAAATCTTTTTCTTCTACGGCATATCCCTTATTTTCAATCTCCCCTTGAGGAGTTCCTTCCTGTACTCCTGTCCTTTCCTCTAAACTATAATTTCCCTCTCTTTCCATACCTATCTATCCCCACCGGTAATTTTCAGCATGTCTAACTCTTACCCAGATGCGTAAGATGCCTTCCAAATACTTTTTGTCTCAGATTCCCAGCATCATCCGGATCGTGTTCCGGGTTGCGGGGGAAAGTCCAAGGATCAAAATAACCATTTTGATTAGCACTTTCAGGTTCAAGGAACGTTCGTCATCCTCAAACTGAGTGTCAAGCACGTAAAGAACCCCTATAAAGATAATTAGTTTCAATGGATACATAACCAATGCGGTGCCAGTCAGATCAATAAGATAGGAGGGCACTACGTGCTTCTCAAAGTATCCAAGTTTGTCTACCCCTATGTACGTTGAGGAGGCATCCATCAGATGAGCCATCAGGATTGAGAGGTTAAGGGGATCGGTAAATATCGAGGATTTGAAATGACGGGCAACCAGGTAGAAGGTAAAGGTCAACCCTGTTCCTGCTCCGAGTACGAATAACGGGATGTACGGGGCTACCATACTCTCGAAATGCAGGAGGGTGGCAAGGTTTACGAAAAACCATATGAGCCCTAAACCCGCAAAGGTGAGATAAAAATCCTTAACCAGCCCTGCTTTCTGCAGCCGGATTGAAATCCAGAGGCAGCTTACAGTTATCGCAAATACCAGAAAATAAATATTGGGAGTTATAAGAAGATAACTGAATGGCGGGTGGAAGATACCTGCAGGAGAATCTTCAAGTACGCGTAGGGAAGAACCTGCAAGTACGAAAGGCAGGACGGATGCAATAAAGCGCGGAGTGAGTTTTACCTCAAGCTTTTCGAGTAGCCTGAAAACCCCGAATATACAAATGCCCAGTACTATTGCCCAGGTAAAAGTATTTACAGTATTATATCCTTCGTCACCTCTTATGGGGTCAAGATAATAGGTATTAATAAACTGTGATATTTTATCTATTGAAAAACTCATCTTATCACTCATTTAAAATGGCAATATCCTAATACAATTAATGCTTACTGCGTATAGGGCGAACATACTTTCTTATTCAAGAAAGTAATTTTCTCTCAAGTTCGCTGTGTTCAGTTTAACGGTAGATGATGCCTCTTTCCGGAAAACTCTATCCCAATAAAGGCTAACAGCATTATAAAGATTAAGCTTAATATATTACTTCCTTTTTATAAATATCTGTATTCCCTATGTCATACATAATATAATGATGTAAACATGGAAATTATAATGACTTAAACATGGAAATGCCCTTAAATAAGTTCCGAATAAATGAACTATGATAACTGAGTCCTGAAACGAAATTAATCCTTAAATAAAATCGGTCTTCTAACAAAATCAGTTCTGGAAGAGAAGCCATATTGAAATTAGTGAAGAATTAAGTTAATGAATTAAGTTAACATATTAAATTATATACCTGATTCGTTGTAGTCTGCTAATAATCAAAAATCTGTGACTTCGTACGTATACTCGGGTTTATAAAAGCCAATTTACCATCTATTGATAGAATACTGATGCAGGTATGAAATTGACCATCAACAAAAACAGCGCAAAATGGATGCAGCTTCCCAGGGATGTGCTTGTCGGGCATGGCGTGCTTGAGGAAGTTGGATATGTCTGCAGGGACCTGAAACTGAAAGGAAATGCGCTGATAGTAACCGGAAGCACTACAAAGGATATTGCAGGCAAAAGAGTTAGCAGCCTCCTTGAATGTACAGGCAGTAGTACGGAGACGGTTCTAACGTGCAAAGCTACTATGGAAGAGGTAGAGAAGGTCATGGAGAAGGCCCTTGAAATCGAAGCCAGCTTTCTCCTCGGGGTTGGAAGCGGCAGGTCTATTGACCTTGCTAAACTTGCTTCGACCCGGCTTGAGCTTCCTTTTATCAGCGTGCCGACTGCAGCTTCCCATGACGGGATTGCATCTTCCCATGCCTCAATTGTGGATAACGGGAGAAGTACGTCTGTGCAGGCCCAGGCTCCCATTGCTGTCATTGCAGATACAGAGATTATCTCAGCAGCTCCTTTCCGCCTCCTTGCAGCTGGCTGTGGAGATATAATTTCCAATTATACGGCAGTACTGGATTGGGAACTTGCAAGCAGGCTAAGGAATGAATACTTTGGGGAATATGCTGCAGCTCTCTCCCGTATGGCTGCCCGGGTCATTATAGACTATGCGGATTCGATCAAACCCGAGCATGAAATTTCGGCAAGGCTTGTGGTAAAGGCTCTTGTATCCAATGGGGTTGCGATGAGTATTGCAGGATCTTCCAGACCTGCTTCAGGCTCGGAACATATGTTCAGTCATGCTCTTGACAGGATAGCCCCAAAACCCTCTCTCCACGGAGAACAATGCGGCGTTGGCACAATTATGATGATGTACCTCCATGGAGGAAACTGGCAGGAAATCAGGGACGCCTTAAAAAGGATAGGGGCTCCTGTAACTGGGGAAGAGCTGGGTATAGAAGATAAATATATAATTGAAGCCCTGTTACATGCACACAGTATTCGTCCTGAACGTTATACAATATTAGGGAGTGGCCTTACTCCTTCGGCTGCTGAGAAAGTTGCAAGAATCACAAAGGTCATAAGTTGAGAAGTTCTTCTTACTCAGGCTGAATCCTAGAATTGATAATATTCAAAACAGGAAGCTTAAGGCCAGGATTCTATTAAGGGATCCAGCAACCACATCCGGTTAAACGGAGTCCGGTTAATCCAAGCGACTCAACTTCAATCAAGTAATCACCTAATCTCAATCAGGTATTCACTCATTCCCAATCAATTAATCATTTAATTTCCAATCATTATTGTCTAAATCGAACCTGATCTAAACTTCAAATTATCCAGGGAAGGCTCCGTGTGCCCCTGAGAAAAGGGGCGCAGTTCCAAGAACAACAAGCGTTGAGCTGCAACTGCTGCGCCACAAACGTTGCGCCGTTTGATCACGTCGTTACGCCGTTTTCGCTCAAGCCTTTTTTGAAAAGGCTTGGGGTACGGTCCCAAAAACAAAAAGATGGAAGAGTTATTATGACAGAAAGCGATACCAAAATAACACTTATCGGATCACGGCTTGCAAGGGAAGGGCTGGAATTCATATTTAAAGGTGAGATGCCCGAATGCAAGAAATGCCGGTTGAAGAACACCTGCCTTAATCTTGAACCCGGACGCAGGTACAGGGTCGAAAGGATCAGGAGCAAGGACATCCACGAATGTTTCCTGCATGACAGCGGCGTGCTTGCCGTAGATGTTAGCAGGGCTCCTATCCTGACTACAATGGAGTCGAGAAAGGCAGTTGACGGTGCAAAAATCATGTATGAGCCTCCAAAATGCGGCAAGAGAGAGTGCGGGGTGTATGAGATCTGTCACCCTGAGGGGCTTTCCAAAGGCGATAAATGTAAAATTGTAGAAGTTCTCGAAAGCCTTGATTCCAGGTGTGAAGCCAACTATTCCCTGAAAAAGGTGAAATTGTCCTGGTGAATGTAAACGAACACATTTTAGTAATAGTAGGATTGATTATCAATAATTAAAAAAGGTTAGAAGCGGTGTTATAAGTGCCTGAACAGGAAATGAACCAGGTCCCCCCCTATGAATTTTATACCCAAAAGCGCTGGGAAAACTGGCTCGGACGGGCAAGAGAGAGCGGTTTCCAGATAAAGGAGTCGGAAGAAGAAGCCGGAAAGGAAAGTGCCATATTCGTAAATATGGTTGACGATGTTATCCTTGCCTGCCTGAAAGTGACTGCACGCTTTGATAAGGGTATGCTCTCCAGAGAAAAAGCTCTGGAGATCCTGGCTGAGATCCGGGACATTGTACTTTCCGAGGTCGAGCCAATTTCCGAAGATATCGACCTTATGATCGACTCGATTCAGACCTCTCTTATGGGGGCCCTTGTCGCCTTCGAGTCCTATGTTATGGGCGACTATGATGAGGGAGCCGATATTGCAGAACTTGCAAGATCAGCCATTGAGGCTGAGGCATCGGACAATCTTGAGCTTGCCCTCGACTACACTGCACAATGCGGTGCGCTCGTACTCAAAGGGAAAACCCTGCCTGAAGAAGTTATGGCTGACCTTCCCTACGGCATTGTGGCAGAGTGGCTTGACGGAATTGATTCCATCTCGGCTGCAATGGTGGGAAGCGACAGCTATAAGGAATTTGACGAAGAGGACGAAGAGGATATCATTTAACAATTCTTCTGCAAACAAAGGATTTCCTTTCCTATTTTTCAGGAATGCGGAAAATCCTCTGTTTGCAAAAAAATAATATTCGGCTTTCTGACCGAGTTCCTGATCCTCAACTGACTTTTACTATCATAGATTCACGCTTTTCAATCACTTTTTGGTATACTTCGAGAGTTTTTCCGGCTATTGTTTTCCAGTTGTATCGCTTTTTGAGAAGATCGTAACCTTTTTCGCCCATTCGATTGTGGCCAAGTCCTTCAAGGACGTAATTGAGGCCCCAGGCGATAGAAGAGGGTTCTTTGTGAGCAATAACCCCTGTCCTGAAGTTTTCCACAAGGGCAACTGCATCGCTTGCAACCACTGGTTTTTTTGCATCCCAGGCTTCAAGCACCACAATTCCGAAAGGTTCGTTCCGGCTGGGTACGCAAACAAGGTCGCAGGCATTGAACCAGTCTATTACCGTGTTATCCGGGGCATAGCCAAGGAAGTTGCACGAGTTCCCTATGCCAAGCCTGTGGGCCTGATTTTCGCACTGGGAGCGCATGTCTCCTTCGCCTATAAGCACAAACTGGGCATTCCTTTTTTTCAGGACTTTAGCCGCAGCTTCTACCAGCAGGTCAGGTCCTTTCTGATAGGACATTCTTCCCGTGAAAAGCACCACTGGAAGACAGGGATGGATGCCATAGTGCCTTTTCACATCCCCAGGGTCGACTTGTCTTTTTATTTTTCCTACGTTTATACCGTTAGGGATTTCCCAGAGCTTGTAATCGGGAATTTTGTAGATGTGCTTGATTTCTTCCTTCAATACGGTCGAGGTCGCGATAACATCCGAAGATTCGTAGCCTCCAAGCCATTCCCTGTGTGAGATCTCCTTTGCTTCCCACCAGTCCCCATGGCGGTTTCCATTACGCCCCCATTCCGTACTATGGAAGGTCAGTACAAAAGGCAGTCCGAACTGTGCTTTTATCCTGCACAGAACATTTACAGGATGCCAGTCGTGGCCATGAAGAACATCAAATTCTCCTGCGCTTTCTCTCACTTCAAGAAACCGGCAGTACATACTATCGCACATCCGGTTCATCTGTTCTACGATTCCCCCGCTCTGATCGCAGGTAATCTTATGATAATAGACCCCATTGATTATCTCATCTTTATTTTCACGGTCTCGTGTAAACAGGTGGACCTCATGTCCCTCTGCTGCAAGAGCCTCAGAGAGTTCGGATACATGGGGTGAAATCCCTCCTACACGTATCGAATATAGACTTTCCCAGGTAAACATTCCTATTCGGATCTTTTTCATAGGCTCACTTATCCCTTTTTGTCAAAATGGGAGTTAAGGAGTAATGAAGAATGCAGGCTTCCCCTCGCCTTTTAAATATTTACATTCTCCAGTTTGTTGAATTCAGTTATTTTAATTTCAAGTTTACTGAACTCAGGTCTCCACAATCTTGCTATATCTCTGCCCCTTAGACCCTTTGACTATAAAAGGTAAAAGGGCATGAATTTGATTTACGTGATACGAAGATGGTCTTCGTATAAGAATACGGCTCCTATACTTTCTTAACTTTATTCCTTTTTACTTGTAGATAAACGTATCTGCGAATTTTTTTCCGTTTTTGGCTCGAATTCTAAGAAATTTTCCATTCTCTTATTGAGTTTATTTTTAACGGCCTCATTCTCCGGGCTCAAGATCTCCTCTTAAATAAGAGGCTGCCCGTTCCGGAGAAATTGTATTGATATACGTTCCTGTACTTAATTCAAAACCCGCACTAATGGAAAGTTTTGGTAGCAACCGAAGATTCAGGTGGTATTCAGGAGTTTCGGAAAGCTGGTAAAACATATAGTTGAAGGGCGGGTCTCCAAGGTTTTTTCCATACCTTTTGAGAATACTTCTCAGGATATCCCCGAGAGCAAAAAGCATTCTGTCATTGCAATCTCCAAGATAACTGACATGCTTTCCGGGAAGAATCCACACTTCAAATGGCCCCATTGAGGAATAAGGAGTAAAGGCTATCCACTCGGTATTCTTAGTTATTAAACGGGGAGATGTCTTTTCCATATCAAAAATGTCACAGTAAGGGCATCTTTCTTTTTTCCTGATAACCTGTAATTCCTTTGCCATGAGAGAAGGGCAAAAAGGAAGGGCAAGGAGCTGGCTGTGAAGGTGGTTAATGGAAGCCCCTGCTTCTTTCCCAGAGTTTTTGAACAGGGAGACATAACGTATCTTTTCACGCATTGAGTAATTGCTTGTACGATCTTTATACACCTGCATAAGTCCTGAGATTTCAGAGTCAGAGAATTCCTCATGTCTTTTTCCATGTAAAGGTGATTCTACGATAACTTCATGAAATCCATACCCCGGTTCAACTTGCAGGTCATTTTCCTGATGCACTGATGAGTGCAGGGCAGGTGAGAGGGCAGGATAGAGATTCGGAAAGCAGCGGAAATCCCAGTTGCGTATCCTTTTCTCAGGTGTATCGGAATAGATTTTCCCATTTTTATATACTGCAGTGGCAAGGGGAGTGTTCTCCTCGGCTCCCCCGCAGAAAAGGCAGTCCTCAAAGCCGCTTTTTCCGGTATTTTCATCTGCGCCTGCAAAGTCCGAAGGCCTTTTAGCTCTTTCTTCGGCAATTATGCAGTACTCGGAAAGAAAGTAATGCTTTCTGATTTCTGACATTTCAGGAAAACCTCATTATATCT
>CAYSZA010000036.1:0-16386 GCA_964435275.1 uncultured Methanosarcinales archaeon
AGTAAATACCAGATACTGAGAAAAAAATTTCCGTTTTTAAATGGAGATTAACAGGTGGTCATGGAAGGGTAAACGATCTAAGAAACCCCTTTCCAGACCTGGTATGCGGGATGTAACAGGGGTGAGCGAATTCCCTATAAATAACAATGAAGTTTTAGTATATAATTGCACATGTTTTGATTTTTTTGCATCAATTCGAGGATTTGGACTCTGACTTTTCGTTCATCAATGGTACAGATAATTGTTAATGAGGAGAAGTTAAATAATAAATAAGAGAATATGGGACAGCTAAATAGAAGTGAAATAAATAAAGACCTGCAATGAACCTTATACTAATAAAGACCTATTGTGAACAGCGATCCTATTATGAAAGGTAAAACCATAATTTGTTTACTCTCATTGATTGTAACTTTAGCTGGTCCGGGGTGCATCTCACCAGCCTCAGAATCGAATAATTCAGAGCAAAATAATACGGATTATAAAAATGTCGAGGGCATTAAGAATATCGAAGGCCTCTGGATGGGAAGCCTTAAACTTCCAAATGGTATTGAATTGAGAATTTTGTTCAATATTTCCACGAAAACTGACGGTTCCATAAGTGCCACAATGGACAGCCTTGATCAGGGAGCGAAAGGCATACCTGTAGAAGCAGCTACTTACAAAGACGGCAACCTGAAGCTTGAAGTGAAATCCATCAAGGGTGTTTTTGAAGGGACACTTAAAGCAGACAGCAAAACAATAGATGGGAAATGGAACCAGGCAGGACTTGATCTCCCACTTGTATTGAATCACATTGATAAAGCCCCGGACCTTAGTAGAATGCAGGATCCTGTAAAACCCTATCCTTATGTTGAGGAAGAAGTTGCTTTTGAAAATAAAGCAGCAGGGGTAAAGCTGTCAGGAACTTTAACCCTTCCCCGGTCAGAAGGACAGTTCCCTGCCGTAGTGCTGATAACCGGTTCCGGTCCTCAAAACCGTGATGAAGAGATCTTCGGACACCGTCCGTTCCTTGTACTTTCGGATTACCTGACACGCCAGGGTATTGCCGTACTCAGAGTCGATGACAGGGGCGTTGGAGGATCAACCGGAAACACCTTGCAGGCTACTACCGAGGACTTTGCAGGGGACGTGCTTGCAGGTATCGAATACCTTAAAAGCCGCAAGGAGATAGACCCGACCCGGATAGGTCTTATCGGGCACAGTGAAGGAGGCATAATTGCTCCCATTGTAGCGGTGCAGTCTCCAGATGTTGCATTCATTGTCATGATGGCAGGTACCGGTCTGACAGGAGAAGAAATCATTTACTTGCAGAGCGATCTAATTAACAGGGCAGAAGGAGCAGGCAACGAGACTATAGCCACGAATGAAGCTTTAACAAAAAGAATATTTTCAATAGTAAAGCAGGAACAAAATGATACAGTTGCCGATGAGGAAATTCGCAAGCTCCTGAAGGCTGAAATGGCTAATATGAGCGAGGAAGAAAAAAAGCTTTCCGGCTATTCCGAAGCTAACCTTGATACCCAGATCAAAGCAATTTTATCCCCCTGGATGCGCTTTTTCCTGACATATGACCCCAAGCCGACATTGATGAAAGTTAAATGTCCCGTACTGGCGATCAACGGCGAAAAAGACCTTCAGGTTCCGCCAGAGGAAAATCTCCCTGCTATTGAAGACGCTCTCAAAGCCGGAGGCAATAAGGACTATACCATAAAAGAGATGCCAGGACTCAACCATTTATTCCAGACCGCTCAAACAGGATCTCCTACTGAGTATGCAAAGATTGATGAGACCATCTCTCCGGCTGCTCTGGAGTTTATAGGAGACTGGATTCTGGAGCATACACAGAAGAATGAAAAATGAGCAATCCTGATCCCAGGTGTCAACATCAGGGGGAGCAGGCCCATTATAAAATTGATCAATAATGTAGGGAAGAGTAGAGGGCAATAAATCTATAGTCCTTTCCTTTGCCTTTCTCTTTACTATTTTCTGTGCCTCTTCATTCAGTCGAATTTGATTTCTGTTCCCAGAATACCATTCTGGGTAATCGTGCAACCTTTGAATCTTGGCATATCTCATACCGGTTAATATGGATACTTTTCTTTCTACACATGTATGACTCAATTTTCCCTCAGAACTTATTAGAAATTATATTTGAGTGTCTTAAACATCTAACTTTTTACATAGATGCTGGTTTAGGAGTGGGTCAACATGTGACAAAAAGTTATAAATTTGTGTATAAAAAGTAACAGATATTACTTATTTTAAATATAGAAACTTTATAACTCGCCTTATCTAACTGGCAAATCCTGTTAGCAGATAAACCTGTTACTCTCGGTTATAACGGAATGTAAAAGAGCGAGTTTGGGAGTGGGAGAGAGTTCTACATACAGAAGCATTTTTGTCTTGCTCGTTAATTTTAATAACTCCTTTTATTTATATTATTTTAAGGAGCATATTATATTAACTGATCAACAAAATAAACGGATAACTGGTCTTATTTTCACGAATGGCGAGCAAAATATCGAAATAAAATCAATTACATTCGTATAATTCGGGAGAGAGTATGGCACCCTGATTAGTATCAGCCAAGTTCAGCCTGGACCATAAATAGCTGTTTATTTTAAAAAGATATATAAATTATTCAGCCAAAACTCTATGAGGTGTTTAGATTGTTTGACTTCCTTTATCCTCCGATACTTGAATTGCCCTTAGCCATAATCCTTCTGCTTCTTATTATTACAATTCCTCTAATCGTTATCTACTTATTTCTAAGGCTCACAGAGGCGGCCTTTGAGCAGATAGGCTTCGATCACTGGCATGCAACTCTCGCTGTCTTCGGTTCGTTCATAGGAAGCCTTATTAATATACCGCTTTATATGGGCACTATAAGCTCCTATCCCGGATGGTATATAACACTTGCCAGTACCTTTGCCCCAGGGGTGCCGACGACCTTCTATCCCTTCTATTTAGCCATAAACATGGGAGGGGCAATAGTACCTCTTATTATATCTGCCCACCTCATTTTGACCCGCCGGGTATCAGCTCCCAAGGCGGGAGTAGGGATTCTGGTTGTAGCATTAATAACTTATATTTTGGCACAGCCTGTGGCAGGTAAGGGAATAGTTCTTCCCTTCTGGGTGTCTCCCATATTAGCGGTAATTTGCAGTCTAGTCTTATCACGAGGTTATTGTGGTGCACCATCGCTTGCATATATAAGCGGCTCGATAGGAACCCTCCTGGGTGCAGATATTATGAATATTCTGACTCCAGGAGTACTCCCTGCTCTCTCACCAGTGGGATTGCAGACTTCAAAGCCATTAGTCCTATCCATAGGAGGAGCGGGCGTATTTGATGGCATATTCTTAACAGGAATATTGGCTGTGCTCTTCGCCACAGGAATAGTACGCTTTTTCCATGGCTCATGCGAAGGTGTAAAAATGCACAGAAATACATAATTAAAACAGCTACTAATAAAAAAAATGGATTAAAAATCCGAATCGAGCAATTGTATTATTACGTCACGCTCAAAATACCACTCTTTATAATTCCAAAGTCTCTGAGTTTGAATGTACCTCATTCCATTAATAAGCAAAACACCGAGCAAAGACTATAACTAACCTACGGTATAGATGTTCTCGACTTCCGATTAGGACATTTGCTGCTATTACTGACACTGAATTCTGCTTAGTATTAAGCGCAAGAATCAAGTTTACTTAATTAAAATATTTATTTTCGTGCCTCAGAACTCATAGGGCTCATCACGAAATCAGCAAAATTTTTCATCACAGGCACTTAATTGAATTCAGATAATATACGCAGTTAATATAAGAAATATTTCTCAGAAAAAAGAAAAAGATCTCAAAATAATAAATAACCCTGAAAGTGTTTTCAGTTTTTTCCCCTGAGTTCGGCTTCGATCTCAGTAGCAATCTCGCGAGCAGATTCCTTTGGAGATTCTGCTTTGTAGATGCTCCTTCCTACGATTACCCAGTCTGCGCCTGCTGCAATAACATCAGATGCTTTTCCTCCCTGGGCGCCAACTCCAGGCGAGATAATAGTAAGTTTGTCTCCGATAATTTTTCTAATCTTTTTTACTCTTTCCGGTCTGGTCGCCGGAGCAACAAGGCCGAAAGCTCCTGCCTCAGCCGCCATTCTTGCAATCGCCTCTCCGATGGGCTGAAGGAAATCGGCTCCGCCAGGGTGGCTCATTTCACTCACCACGAACACGTCTTTCCTGTATTCGGAGGCAACCTCAATGCAGGCCTCAAGGCTGTCCCGGCCTGTAAACCCCTGGACAATAATTGCATCGGCTCCTGCTTTAAAGACCTGCTCGCAGATAAGGCGATTGGTATTGGGGATATCGGCAACCTTGAAATCGGCTATTATGGGAGCGAATTCAGCTAGATCTTTGATAATCTCAAGCCCAGTGGCAAGTACAAGAGGATAGCCTACTTTTATAGCGTCCACGAATTCCGAAACATCTTCTGCAATTCTAAGCGCTTCTTCCCTGTCGGTAACATCCAGAGCAAGAATCATACGAGTTTTCTTTTCCATAAAATCACCTTTTTGAAAGGCGTGTTCTTACAGCCGCAACCATGAGCGGCAGAGTGATAGTTGCATCTGCGTACACAGTTACGGATTTTGCGTTTTCTCCTACTTTTCCCCAGGACTGGGCTTCGTCAAGCGTTGCCCCGCTCAGGCCGCCTGTTTCAGGGCGGTCCATTGTCAACTGGATTGCGTAGTCAAAAGACTTTGGAGTCACAAGCATGGACTGCAGGATATAGTTTTTCGGAACTCCGCCCCCAAGCAGCAGGGCGCCTGCACTCTCAGCCCCATAGCAGATTTCCATAAACTCATGCATATCAGCAAAGGCGTCCACGTGCAGAGGATTTCCTTCCCTATACAGCCAGGCCTGAAGCCCTATTACTGAGTCCTGAAGGGCAGGGCAATATACAGGCACACCCATATCTGCTGCAGTTTTCAGAATAGAGGAGTCGTCATCAAGGTTTTTCCCTATCTCGGTAAGAACCTGCCGGATAGAGAGTTTTTCCTGAGGAAGCCCGGCATATGTGCCCTGCAAAAACTCTTCCAGATCCGTAAAGTGCTGATCTGGCAGGTAAACGTCATAGATCCTATCAATGCAGTCGTGCCTGAGCTGAATATCGTTTGCACAGGCTGTGCCCTTATAATGGTGTAGGCCAAGCGCTTCAACGGTATCATGTACCATATTCGCTCCGGTTGTAACAAGCACATCGATATGGCCGTCACGTATCAAATCTGCGACAATGTTTCTCATCCCTGCAGGAGTCATGGCACCTGCAAGCCCGAAGAATTTCGTAGTTTTCCCGGAAGCCAGCATCTCGTAATAGATGTCTACGGCCTCAGCCAGCCTGCCTGCTCCAAAGGCACAGCCGCTGTATTCCCTTACAAGCTCGTCTACAGTCATATCCGCAACTATCCTTGCGCCTTTGACCGGAGTTGTGAGTTTTTTAGAAGAAGCCTCAAAGTCCATTTTTGTTCCTCAAAGTTTACAGGATTAATTAAGAGATTATTACAAGATTGATTACAGGTTTAACTAAAACTATATTATAGACAAGTACAGGATAATCACAGGTTAATTTAGGTCAATTCAGGTAATTCAGGTTAGTCAAGGTTAAATTAAGATTAATTTAGATCAACTCAGACCAATTAAAGGTTAGTTTCAGCATTGCCAAAGTAAGTTCATACAGGTAAATACAGTTGAATAAACATATCGATGTAAGCGTTTATTCTGAAGACTATTCAATCTCAGTCTGTATTCCAGAGTTATGGCTCCGCACGACCTGGCCGATAGATTCAGCATTACTCGGTTTTAAGCCCAATATGGAATCACAGTTTCTTTTGAAGTATTGATATGAGATCATTTATGTGAACGTGTCCGTATACATAAACCTTCTCTTCAGAGAAGTACATTGAAGAGATCCTTTTAAGAAGGAATAGAGTTGAGTAATTTCAGGAAAAGGTATGGGCACTCGAGGCAAAAATGAAGGATAAAAAAACAAGGGATGGGTCAACAGGGGACAAATCAACAGGGGATAAATCAACAGGGGAAGAAATAATAAGATATGGGAATACTGGCATGTGTTTTGGCGGGAAGAATGTGATTTCAGGCTTTTCCCTTCTCGTGCTCAGAGGTAAGAAAATCCTGCTCAGGGGAAAATGAGGGATTGGAAAATCCACGCTATTCAAGATGCTTCTTGGGTTTGAAAAGCCCTCTGAGGGCTCACTCTACTACAGGGAAAAACCTGTAAACGTTCAGGTAGCATGGGAGGTCAGGAGAGAAATCAGTTATGTTTCCCAGGATGCAGACCTTGGGGAAGGGACTGTGGGGAACCTGCTTGATGAGATTTTCTCCTACCGTCCAAATAGGGAAAAAAGAAACCCTGAGAAATTTGAAGCCCGCTACCTGATTCCGATAGGTGGCATGATCCTTGGGAACTCGTTGAGTGGCAATGTCTTGGGTATAGGAGAATTTTATGCGGATATCAAAAGGAACGAAAACCGGTACCTCTATAATCTTTCCCTTGGAGCAAGTCGATACGAAGCCCTCCTACCCTATATCCGTAAGAGTTTGCGCTCGGCAGTTCGGCCTACCCTTGCAAATATTGCAACAGCAGGTGTTGTTTTTTTGCCTGGGATGATGACAGGGCAGATTCTCGGAGGCGTAAGCCCCCTTCTGGTAATTAAGTACTAGATATCAATAATGATAGCTATTTACGTATCTACAGCCCTGAGCACGACTCTCAGTATCCTGACTGCAACTCAGGCTACTTTTGATGAGTTCGGAATTGTAAAAAAGGAAATCTACAGGCAAAAAGGAAAGGGAAAAAGTAACCTGGGCCGCTGACCGGCAGATTAAGCATATCCTGTGATGTCCTGACCTACTGGAGTACTTTTTCTTATACACTCTTCCCCGTAATTAATCATATCTTCAACCGCATTTTTCAGTATAGAAGGATAGATCTGACCTACCTGTTCCCATACAGGTCTTCCGCGGCAGAAGAACTTAAACGTAGGTGTGCCCTGAACTCCGTATCTTTCTGCGGTCCACGGATTTGTTTCGATATTCATGCGGGCAAAAACTGCCGAGCTTTTGAATTCTTTTGCATAGTTCACAAAATAAGGTTCCATCGCTCTGCAATAAGGGCAGGTAGGACTGTAAAACATTACGATAACTGGCTTTTTAGAATTTTCTACCAGCTCTCCCCATGTCATATCTTCAATTTCGATTACACTGCTCCCATTCAATCAATTACCCCCGAGTTATGAAATAAGTTAGCAGAATAAAATTAATAAATTCCATGCTTGGTGAAATCGGTTGTTTGTTTGGCCGTTGTGTTTAGTCTTTCTGTTTATCAGGTCCCTTTTGTTAGATCAATATTTTCTATTTTTATAAGATTAATATTTATGCTTCACAAAATTAAAATTCACGTATGTGCGGATAAGTCCCTTGAAAACTGGTTTTAAAAGATCATTCTTCTCAAACCAGAGAGTTTAAAAAATACAGAAGAAAAATGGAATAAATAAAGAAGAGTAGAAGAAAATGGCTCTTCGCTGTTTCGTGTGGGTTGAAAATAGTTGCTTAGTTTGGAAGTAGTCAGATTAAATAAAAAACATCAAGCTTGAATGTGATTTCCACCAATAACTATTCCTACATTTTATATAAACAATTTCAACATTTAGGAGCTGAATGTAAGTTACCCATACGAAACAGCGAAGAGCCTAAAAAAACAAAAATAACAGAAATAAGCAAAATAAATAGGTAAAGATACGGAGATAAGCAAAAGTAAAGAAGGTAAAGAAAACGATGAAGAAAAATAAAAAGAATGAAATTAGAGAAAAGTAAAGAAGATGGAACCAGAGAAAAGTGGAAAGAGCTTTTGGCAGAGCTGATTCTTCATTTCTGCATTTTTTGTACACTACTTTTCAGGAACTGAAACCCGACCCTTGCCCATGGACTAAAAAATGAGGGAGATGAAATTAAGTTTATAGTCGAGGTTTCCATTTAATCTCTTTCTTCTTCACTTTCTGGGTTCATTATCTCGCAAAAACAGGTGCTGCAGATGTATTTATCGTCGAGGCATGTTTCTTTAAAGTCTACTTTGGGACCGCCCGGTTTTGTAGTAGCTTCCCTGAACACATAGAACTTTTCATTAAATTCTATTGGCTGCCCACACCTAGAACATACGAAGGGTGGGTTTTCAACCGAATCAATTGCACACTCAATGCATATGAGATCGGACCTATCCCCGTGAACCTCTTTGAACTTTATTGGTTTCATATCCAGGCTGGTGTCCACAACCAGCACGTCTTCCAGCAGTTCCCGACCACAAATATTGCAATACTCCTTCATTGCGTCGCCTCCTTTGTTCAGAGGATTTCTCACCAAGCCCTGTGCTGAGCCTACACAGGGTTTCAATATCTCCGTGTTTGCACTCAATCTTATTCCCCATTTTCAGCTTATTACCCTTACTCGTACCGAATCGGGCTATCTTGAGGTGTCCAATCCGGCTCAGTCTTCACACCATTGAGCTGCGTTTTATCCTGGCGGCGTTAGCCTGCCAGCACATCAGTCTCGAGAAGATCGTCCCAGAGCTGGAAAAGCAAACGATGCGGATGGATACATATTTATATTTCTTGCGATGTTGTCTCATAAATACTTTTTGCATTCTAATCGAAGCAACATTAGAAGACACTTTACAAAATGTGTTTTAGACCGCTTTCTAGTCTCTGGTTTAAACTTCCCTATGGAAATATATGCCTTAAAACTATATACAGTTATTGATTTTGATCAAAAATTAAGTGAATTATGAAATAGAGAATTAATGTAAAAACAGAAAAAAGATAATAAGCTAGTAGATGGACCGACTAAAGTAAAATCAAGTAAAGACAAAAACAAAAGCAGATAAAGATAATAAAACAAAGAATTTTATTGATCAAGGATCAATACATTAGATGGGTAAAGAAGATTATTCAAAAGGGTTCAAAAAATGCTCAAGCAGAGATTTGTGCTGGATACTACAGCATTGACGGATCTGCAGACGCGTGAGGTTATGGGCTATGCTTCGCTTTGTGAGGGAATGAAAGCGATTCTTGATCTGATAGCCGATGCTCGCCTGCAATTCGGGATAAGTTGTTACGTACCCTATCCGTCAGTATATAAAGAGATGTATGAATTTGCAAGCCGCAATGGCTGTGACAGAGAGGTTATGGCCAAAATAGATACCTGGCTTGTGAAAAAGTCTCCTGACCGATATAGAGTGAATGTAACTTCTCAGATCTTTCACGAATATGTTTCTTATATGCGGGAGAGGATTAACCGGGGCATGGGAGTCGCGGAGGATGCAATATGGGAGGCAGCTACTGAATGCCTTTTCATGGAAAATCCGCAAAATAAGAAAAAAGAGTATAAGGAAGAAGTTGAAAGGGAAGTAATCGGGGGGATCATTGGCAAATTCCGTAACAAGTATCGAGCTGCCCTGAGATATGGGATTCTTGACAGTGCTCCTGATATTGATGTCCTCATCCTTGCCAAAGAACTCGATGCCGCAGTTATTGCAAGCGATTATGGGATTGAAAAATGGGCCGAACAGCTTGGAGTCCGTTTTGTGCCTGCAAACACTTTTCCCATGATGATAAAAGAGTACCTGAAGCATCTTCCGGAAAGTGAAAAAGAGTCCGAGCCCGAAAGCGAAGACCGAAAGAAAAAAGGACCATCGGAAGAAATAGAGTTTATATAACATACATATAACATATTAAATAGAAGTCCGAGTATAATAAGAGATCGGGATCAATCCGCGAATAGGGCTGAAATCCAGTCAGAAAGAGGCCCGAAGTTGATCAGATAAGGAGCTTGAATTTAATAGGGGGGTAATCTTCAAGCTGTGTTACTAAAGATGTGCTTTGAACAGTCATAGGTTTAATGCTATTGATTTTTCAGTTCAACCGCGTAAGTCCTATATATAATATATTTAAGGGAACTATGCTTAGGGAACTTGGGGGTAAAAGTGTGAGAAACATAGTCATAGAAGAATTAAAAGCATCTGAAGTCTATCGCCAGAAGGTTGAGGTTGTTGAAAGAAAAGGGCTGGGGCATCCGGATTATATCTGCGATGCCATTATGGAACAAATCTCAGTAAACCTGAGCCAGAAGTACCTTGAGACTTTCGGAACCATTCTGCACTATAATATTGACAAGGGAATGCTTGTTGCAGGGGAAGTGGAAGGAAAATTAGGAGGAGGTAGAGTCTTAAGCCCTATGAGACTTATCATCGGGGACAGGGCGACCTTTGAAGCACAGGGCGTAGAAATCGACGTTCCAGAGCTTGCGGTCAGTACGGCGCAGCAATGGTTTCAGGACAACCTTCGCTTTGTGGATACTGAAAACCTCATCTACCAGGTAGAACTAAAAAGAGGCTCTGCAGAACTTACGGATATATTTAGCAGGGGAGAAGGGATTCTTGGAGCAAATGACACTTCTGCAGCAGTTGGATATGCACCTCTCAGCCCCACTGAGAAGCTTGTTTTTGAATGCGAGCGGTACCTGAATTCAAGAAAGTTTAAAAAGGAGTATCCTGAGTCCGGAGAAGACATAAAAGTTATGGGGCTCAGGCACAGAGAAGATATTCATCTAACCGTTGCAATGCCGCTTGTGGATAGATTTGTTGAATCAGAAAAGGAATACTTTAAAAAGAAAATTGAACTTCACAACCAGATTGAGGAATTTGCAGCCGGATTTGCAGAAAAAGCAAGGGCTGAATTCGAAGCCTGTTTGTGTCTGAAGCCAACTGCCTCTCTGAATACTCTTGATACCCCGGGCAGGGGTCTGCAGGGAATTTATACTACGGTAACCGGCACTTCTGCCGAAGATGCAGACGGTGGGCAGGTGGGGCGTGGAAATCGCGTAAATGGAATAATCCCGCTAAACCGTCCTGTTAGCAGTGAAGCTGCCGCAGGTAAAAATCCCGTAAGCCATACAGGAAAGATTTACAACCTTCTTTCCCACCGGATTGCAGCGCGGATCTACAGAGAGGTGCCTGATATCTCCGAAGTCTACGTCTGGCTTTTGAGTGAAATCGGGACTCCAATCGACCAGCCTCAGATAGCAACTGCCCAGTTAATAATGAAGAAGGGATCTGCAAGCGACGTAGAAAAGGAGGCGGCAGAGGTAATGGAAAAAGAACTCGAGAATATACAGGCTTTCTCAATGGAACTGGTTGCAGGAAAATGTCCTGTCTGCTAAGAGTTTTCTCAGCCAGAAGAATTTATAGTTTTTTGATAAAACTCTTTTCAAAAAGTTCTTAAATTGGTTCAGTCAGGAGAATTTATAGTTTTTTGATAAAACTTTTTTCTAAAAAGTTTTTGATAAAACTTTTTGGAAAAAAGGTTTTGAGCTGGTTTAGCCGGGATTATACCCCGGCAATAAAAGCAATGAGAGCAAAAAACATTGCGATCTTAAACATTTTTGATGATTTTGTAGGATTGTTCCGGGCAAGAATCTGGTGGATGGCTGCAATAAGTCCCAGGTCAGCCAGAAGGACAAGGTAAAGATAACGCAGGCCGAGTACCGACATAAGGTAAGGCAGAGGGCTCAAAAATATGGCCAGAAACCCTATGAGTACTGCAAGATAGCTCGCTTTTTTCGCCCCGACCCGAAGAGGCAGGGTATCGGCACCTTCGATCTTATCTCCTTCCATATCCTCGATATCCTTTACAATTTCCCTGGCAGTAATCGCAAGAGCTGCAAGCAGGAAAAGAACAAAAAGCGCTTTGAGTCCTTCAAATCCGAAAACTGAGGCTCCGAATAAGAAGCTCGATCCTGTAAGATAGCCTATGCTCAGGTTTCCTAAAAGAGGAGTGCTTTTAAGAGTTTTTGCGTAGAAGATGAGCAGCAGGGAATTAAACAGGGCAATAAACCCGCAAATCGGGTTGATTAAAAAAGCCAGAAGTGTTCCCAGGGCAAACAGAAGATAAGAAAAATAGAAGGCTTCCTTTAACTTCACCCTGCCTGAGGGAATAGGCCTCTCAGGACGATTGATCGAGTCTATTCTGACATCAAAGTAATCGTTAATTGCGTTTCCTGCACCTGAAATCAAGAATACGGCAAGAAATACAAGGCCTGAATTAATGAAAAGGAGTTTATCAGGGCTATAAAAGCCCGGGGAATCAGAGGCCAAAATATTAAAAGCTATCAATGTTCCGATTACAGCTGCAAAACCCGCCATCAGGCAGTTTCCGTATCTCATAAGTTCCAGATATGTGCGTACGCCTGCAGACATCAGAAGAAAGCAGTATTACAAAGTATTAAAGGTATCGGGTTTCCATCTGCAGAGTTGAAGCTCTGCAACCCGAGTTTCATCTCGGGAGGACGGCCCGTGTTATATCTCAGCAGCTCGCTGTCCGTTCCGCTCCCCGAGTTCCGTCTCGGGAGAATGGATTCCTTTTCACAAGCCTTTTGAAAAAAGGCTTGAGCGAAAACTTTTTCAAAAAAAGTTTTATCAAAAACTGGCAACGGGGTGATAAACCGGCGCAACGGTTTACGCAAGCGTTTTAAAAAAGGCTTGATCGCAAACTTTTTCAAAAAAAGTTTGATCAAAAACGACACTGACGGCGTGGTCAAGCGGCGCAACGCAAACCTTTTCAAAAAAGGTTTGATCGAAAAACCCCTATTAGCGGCGTGGTCAAGCGGCGCAACGCTTGCGGCACAACGGTTGCGCTTAAGAGTGCTGATTCATGGATAGGAGAATTACTTTTAACTTGCTTAAGAAGGAGAATTTATGAATGAGTTGTATAGTTTCGCTCGGTCAAAGGGACTAATTCGTAAGGTCTCAAAGTTTCATCTTTTCCTTGCCTTAAATTTCTCTCGTCTCTAAGAAAGCTGTGGGGAAATTAAAATCCAAGACAGAGGTGTACAAAAATTACGCAATTCCAGGAAAAAAGACGTAACCAAAAGAAACTAAAAAACTGCGTTGTCGGTTTTCCGAAATCTTGAGTTTGTCGATTTATTCATTTAGTTATTTACTTAGTTATTTATTTAGTTATTTATTTAGTTATTTAGAATCACGCAATGTAAGAGAAAACTGTATACTTAAACATACGGATGTTGAATCAAAGGAAATTTATAGTAACTTTCAGTTAATATACTTATCAAAAGGATAATATTAAGTAAGACGAAGTTTTATGTCTTGCCATTCTCCCCTTTACTATCTGTCAGGGGTTACTCAGTTTCAAAAGGCAGGCGCAGATGTAGGCAATGCCCTGATATCCATATAAAAGTCTGTCCTTATCTTATATCAGATTCAAAATACTGATCTGGAGCAAAGTTAATGCCTGAATAAGGATTTACTGAAAATTTACTCTAAAGGAAATGTTAAATTTTATTTTTATAAATTATAGGATTGGTTGGTAACAATTTAACAAAGTACCGGAGATTTCTATTTTCGGATGTGTGGGCGGAGGCCAAGAAAAATGAAAGCCGATTTTTTTAGTTTTCTGACTTATATATTAGTGATAATGCTAATAATCCCTGGAACGATTTCTAGCGTGGCATCTGCTGTAGATGAAGAACCTACAGACAGTATAAACTTGGATAGCGGGGACTCAAATTTAAATGCAGCAGATTCAGATACCGCAAATTCGAGTTTAGATAGCACAGATTCAGATGCCGGTTCAAATGATGGAAGTTCAGACTCTGATAATGGAGACTTCGATTCCGGTTCAGATAATGGGGATTCGGATTCCGATTCAGGTGACAACGATTCAAATCCCGATAATGGCGACTTTGACTCCGGTTCAGATGATGGAAATTCTAGCTCAGATGATGGAGATTCAGACTCAGGCAAAGAGGATTCAGATCCAGGCTCAGATGATGAAAATTCTGGGTCAGACGATAAAGACTCCGGTTTAGATGACAACAATTCGGATTCCAGCTCAGGCGACGATTCAGAAACTGGAGACTCTGATACAACTTCAGACACAGAAAATTTAGATACCAGTAATAAAGGGAATTCAAGCATAGGAGAATCTAGTTCAGTAACTTCGGATAACGGAAATTCTAACACACAGAGTAGTTCGAGTAACGTAAGTTCAAGTACTGAAAGTTCAGATCGCAAAAGTTCCAGTACTCAAGATGGGAGTTCCAATTCTTCTTCTAATAGCTCATCTTCTTCTAATAGCTCATCTTCTTCTAATAGCTCATCTTCCAGTGGTTCGGGAATGAACCTTCTTTCCAGCGAGCCTGCAAGCAACGTCGCTGTCAAGGAGCTTGTCACCAGAAGTGTCATAAGTGGTTATCCTGTCAGATTTGATTTTGTGGAAAATGTCACATGTGTTACCTATATCGAATTTGACCCAAAGAAAACATACAGGAAAACAACAACAATTGTAGAAGAGCTTAGAAACAACTCAACTCTTGTCCCAATATTCCCCCCTGGCACGGTATATAAGCATGTAAATGTCTGGGTAGGAGATAAAGGGGCAGGACTTCCTACTTCGATTAGAAACGGAGCTATAGAGTTCAAAGTGGAAAAGTCATGGATTAAAGATCAGAGTATCAATGAGTCTCTGATAACCCTCCAACGGTACGACGAAGATTGGCAGCCTCTTTACACGGAAAAAGTCAGAGAAGACGAAAATTACATTTATTTTGCAGCGGAGACACCTGGTTATTCCTTCTTTGCAATAACCGAATACAATGGACAGAATGGAGATAAAGAGAAAACTAGAGGCGCATATAATATACATGAAACCCTGAGAAACCTCGGAGGCGAAGGAAGGACAGCTCTGAATGGAAACGCAGAAAAAGGAAACAGTAGAATAAAGAATCCGATGGGGGCAGCCAGGGTACTTATGGCAATTTCCTTACCGCTGTTTATGATTCTTGTCGGATACTGCTTGTTAAAGAAAAAGATCTGAGAAGGAGTTACATTAAAGGAGTATGTGAGACTTTATTTTCACCTGCTCCTTATTATTTTCCCATATACTCAATTAGCCGGATTGATAAAACAATAAGGTTTAAAGCACCAGATACTTACCGATTCTTTACAGCAAGCATTCGATCAAGCGCTTCTTTTGCCCTGACCCTGACATCGTAGGGGACAGTTACTATATGCTGGATTTTTTCAAGAGATGTAAGCACTTTTTCAAGATTGACCATTTTCATGCTCGGACAGCAGGCAAATTCGGAAGCGCAATAATATTTCTTTTCCGGAGCCGCCTTATGGAGCCCGTGAAGGAGCCCGCACTCCGTACCTATGATGAATTCCTGTGCAGGAGAGTTTTTTGCATACATTATCATCCCTCGCGTGCTTGCTATGTGGTCTGCAAGCTCCAGGACATCGGGACGGCACTCGGGATGTGCAATAAACTTAGCTTCAGGATGCTTCTCCTTCATTTTCAAGACATCTTCTCTCAGGATCTGGTGGTGAGTGGGGCAATGTCCTTCCCAGGGAATGATTTTTTTGTCAGTCCGGGCTTCAACATAGGCAGCCAGGTTTTTATCAGGCACAAAGATAACCTCATCGGCCTCCAGAGAGTTTACTACCTCCACGGCATTGGCAGAGGTACAGCAGATGTAAGATTCGGCCTTGATCGCAGCCGAACTGTTAACATAGCAGACAACCAGGGCATCAGGATACTTTTCTTTCTCTTTCCTTAGACCTTCGATATCCACCATGTCAGCCATAGGGCATGTGGCATCGATTTCCGGCAGGAGGACAGTTTTGTCCGGACAGAGGATCGCAGCGCTTTCTCCCATGAAATGGACACCACAAAAAACGATAACATCAGCGGTCTGGCGGACAGCCTCCTGACTCAGGCCAAGAGAGTCTCCGACAAAATCTGCAATATCCTGAACCTCAGGACGGGAATAGTAATGAGCAAGAATAACGGCATTTCGTTTTAGTTTGAGTTCTTTGATCCTTTTGATAAGCTCAGCTTGCTGCATGGGACCACCGTAAGTTTTTGAAATAAGATCGGAAAGTAAGATCGAAATCAGGAATTGAAGGTCAAGCTTAGGATAGTCAGTTTTAACTTAAGAGTTTTAACAGCCCTGGAATATAAAAGTGCAACAAAGGTAAATTCATCCTCCGCACTTTTTTTCACACTTGCTGTTTGCTCCTGAAAGCTTACGTGCTTAACTCTCCCGCACTATATAATATTTATGAGCCCCCCTAATCCCTCAAAATTTTTCAAAAAGTTTAATCACAAGCCTTTTGAAAAAAGGCTTGATCGAAAACGACAAAATATAGCAACGGCGTAGCGGCGTGATCACCCGGCGCAACGCAAGCCTTTTGAAAAAAGGCTTGAGCGAAAAACCCCTAGTAGCGGCGTGATCAACCGGCGCAACGG
>CAYSZA010000037.1:0-16061 GCA_964435275.1 uncultured Methanosarcinales archaeon
TGCAGAAAAAGCTCATTCCTCTCTTCCACTACGCTTTGGACAAAGACGGATTTCTTTTCCTCGGCCCCTCTGAGACATTAGGAGAGTTCGAGAACCTTTTTGAAACGCTGGATCGCAAGTCGAAGCTGTTTCGAAAAAAGGATGTTAGTAGTGGACCCATTCTCATGGGGACGTTTATCCCATCAAGGTTGGAAAGCGGGGAGACAAAAAAGCCTTTGACCAAGGCTCCTATCGAAAGCGAACCTCAACTGCGTGAGCTGACTGAACAGACTATGCTGCAACATTACAACTCTGTCGGGGTGCTCGTAGATAAAAGTGGAGATATCCTCTATATTCATGGTCGTACCGGCTTGTACCTGGAAATAGCTTCTGGTAAGGCTGGCCCGAATAATATCCTTAAGTCAGCCCGCGAGGGATTGAAGCAGGAATTGATCACGGCCCTGCACATAGCAGTTGTACGTAAAGAGCCGGTATTCCGCTCAGGGCTGCGGGTCAAAACCAATGGTGACTTCACTACAGTCAATCTGGCGTTACGACCTGTGGCTGCAGGCTCTGAAGAAGCCGGCGGGCAAAACCTGTTTCTGGTCATCATTGAAGAAGCAAAGACATCGGAGCAGAGCCAAATCGGGAAGGACAACATTATTGGTGCCAGTGAAGGCGCCTGTGAGAATTCAACGGACGTTGACACACGCATCTTAGAGCTAAAGCGGGAACTGCAGATTAAGGAAGAGAATCTCAAAGCTTCCAATGAAGAACTGGAGACTTCCAATGAAGAACTCAAATCCTCAAATGAAGAGATGCAGTCAATCAACGAGGAGCTGCAATCCACCAACGAGGAACTGGAGACCTCCAGGGAGGAACTGCAGTCAGTTAACGAGGAATTGACTACGGTCAATACTGAACTGCAAAATAAAGTAGCCGATCTGTCTCAGGCCGTTAACGATATGAACAACCTTCTGGCCGGCACAGGTATAGGCACTATCTTTGTGGACCAACAAATGCACATCCTGCGCTTCACTCCTCAAGTCACCAGTGTGATCAATCTGATCCCGACAGATGTGGGACGGCCTGTTGGGCACATTGTCTCGAACCTGAGAGGTTATGACCGCCTGGAAGAGGACATACAGGAGGTGCTGGACACTCTGGCGCCCAAAGATATTGAAGTCCAGACCAAGAAAGGCGTTTGGTACCTGCTGCGCATCCGACCTTATCGCACCACTGAAGACGTTATCAAGGGAGCTGTGATTACTTTCACTGATATTAACGAGATAAAGCGGGCAGAGGAGATTATGAAGAAAGCTAAGGCTCTGAGCCGTCTGGCTGCAGTGGTGAACGACGCGAGAGATGCTATAATATTGCAAGATCTGGAGGGCCACATAACTGCCTGGAATCCGGGGGCTGAGAGGATGTACGGCTGGAGTGAAGCCGAGGCACTTACGATGAACATTAGTAGCCTTATCCCGAAGAGCCGGAAAGAAGAAGAGTTGGCCAAGCTGAAGAAGCTTAAGAACGCTGAGGTTCTGGAACCTTACCGCACTCAGCGGCTCGCCAAGGACGGCCGGATCGTGGACGTGTGGCTGACTGCCACCTCATTGCTGGATGAAGCTGATGAGGTATATGCCATTGCAACAACTGAGCTGGAGATCAACTCAGGAAAAACGAAGAAGGAGATCCATAACTAAAAAGACAATTCTAGGATGATGGCTTATAGCTTGAGTCCTAGCTTTATTAGACTAATTGTTGGGAGGCTGAAACTGATATCAGAGAATTATATTATGCAACTGTAAATGTTATAGTGAACTCAGTACCGTTGTTCCTTTTAAGTTCAATTTCGCCAGCTAACTGTTCAACAAGAGTAAATATTAGTTGAAGTCCAAGGCTATCCAGATTTTCAAAATCAATGTTTTCAGGAATACCTACGCCATTATCTGAAACGGTTAGAATGAAACTAGCACCTTTACACTCTTCGTTTTTGCTTTCTTCTATATCGTTTCTACATTCTCCGGTATTTTCACGACAAAGTTTGATACTGATTTCTCCGTTATCTCTATCGGTAAATGCATGTTTAAGAGAATTGGTAATAAGCTCATTGACAATTATTCCTAATGGCACTGCATTATCCATGTCAAAAAAAAGGTTCTCCTCAAAATCCGTCTTTAAGCTGATATCGGTGTTGTTAAGCCTGTATGTTAGGAATAGAGTCTCAGCGAGCTTCTCAAGATAAGAAGAAAGGTCAAGTGTATCGAGCTCTCCACCTTTGTATAGCTCCTCATGGATCAAAGCCATAGATATAACTCTGTTCTGACTTTCTCTAAAGGCTTCTATGACTTCTGAATCCTTAATACATTCTCTGTTGCTGAACTGATTAGCCTGAAGGTCAAGCAATGAAGAGATAACTTGCAGGTTATTCTTAATCCTGTGATGAATTTCCTGTTTGCGGAAAATATCGATTTTTGCCAGAGTGCCTTCTGTTTCCTTCTGTGTAGTAATGTCCTTTAGTACTCCGATAGTCCTGTAAAGATGACCTTCATTGTCTTTAAAGCAGATACCTTCATTTTCAACACAAATGAAAGTCCCGTCTTTTTTTCTCATCTTAAATTCTTCTTTAAATTCGGCAGCTTCCTCATCACAGCAATCTCCGCCAAGTCGATTCATATCAGTTTGGATGATATTCAAAATCCAAACATCTTTGCCAAGCCTCTGGAATTCTCCAAAACTATATCCTGTAACTTCCTCTATAGCGCCTGCCCAGGTGCACTTATCTGTTCTTAAATCATAGTCATATATTATCTGCCTTGCATGTTCCATCGCAACATTGTATGTTTCCTCTGTCTTCCTAAATTTTTCTTCAAGTTTCTGAAGCTTTTCTTCTGTTTCTTTACTTTTAGTTATATCCCTAGCGATAATTAAGATATAGATTAGATTTTCAGAGGCATCAATAATCGATGAAAGAGTAAGTGAGGCGTTTATCATTTTCCTATCATTTCTTAACTGTAGAATTTCATAATGATGGAATCTATCTCCTTGTTTAACCAGTTCAGTTAATTCTTGCATTTCTCCAACCGAAGTGGGTGATTCTAGTATGGATATTGGTTTTCCCAATGCTTCTGTATCCGAATAGCCATAAATTTGCTCTGCATTTTTATTCCAACTGATAATAACACCATCTACAGACGTGGTTATGATGGCATCTTCTGATAATTCCACAATACTTGCCAGTGTCTTAGTCTGAATTTCTTCATCTTCACGCTTTGGATTTTCTATATTTTTCATTTCTTTTTCCTATTGGTCAAAGCAAATTAGTGGGTGAGGTCAAACTATTAATTTTATAAAAGTTATGATATATATTATAATTATTTATACTCGTTTAAATAATTTGCTGATCTTAAAGTGACCTATGCATTTCGATTTATGGTAATAGTTTTAAATTGAGTGTGTCTTAAAATTACACTTGTTCTCACAATTGGAATAGGATTCATGCACTCGAACAGAAAAACGGTAGCATTAAACCCTTAATTATCTTAAATGTTAATTTGAACCATAACTTCTAATGTACTTGATTTTATGTCTCAAGTTGTTAGTCCTATGGGACAAAGTGATATCCTGAAGGTCAATATGTACTTGGATTTCTGAAAAATTTACGATATGAACTGAATGTTATTATTGCCCATTATCCAATTGTAGAACGAGTTTGAGTTTTGAGATAGCTGAACTCCTTTCTCCTTATTTTGTCGCACTACTCATAAATAATATTTTTAAATTTACAAGATGTAATTCGACTTACAATAGTGCTTTCTGATTTTAATAATTATCTATAAGTTCGACCCAAAATAGACCCTGTGTTTATTGTTACCTACTGTTGGCCTAGAAATAAACAATTTACCATTTGATTATGATAATTTGACTTTTCCTGCTAAAAATAATTTATTTATATTTAAAAATTAAAAAGTATTTAACTACAAATATTTTAATATCTAAATAAAAGAACAAAAAATAAATCCTTACGCTTTTAGAGGTCACCTCACGAAATGGAAATAATTGTAAGTTAAGGATTTTGATTTGTTTTATCCTGAAATTATTTCACTTTGAAATTTTTATTAAGTTCAGATGTACGAGTTTTATACTGATCAAAACTACGGCGTTTCTTCGCTATCAATAAACATTAAAAAACTGCCGATGTGTTCTTAATACTTTTTTTGCATTTGATGGGGGGTTTATCGAAGGAATCAAGAAAATTCTGATATGATGTTAACAATTGGGTTTACACTCGCATAGGCAAAACACCAACCTTTTATGAGAAAACGTTCGTATATGGCCTAGTACCAGCGAAGATGTCATGTACTGCAAAGTTACTATGTTATGTCTATTCATAACATAGTAACTTGCACTTGAAGTACAAAAACCATATCAGTAGACTCGTAATTTTAAAATCAAGCATATTGAGCGGAAGCATATATGGTAAATACCAACCTAAAAATGACTATCTTTATCTTTTATCCGCCAACTTAAATTCTGAATTATGATATAGTTTATATTTTACAGCATTCCCAAATATATGTTAAAGGCAGAATACTTTAACTATGTTGAGTCATTAGTAATATGTCGTATAAAATCGATAACGGGTGTCCAGAATCATTTGAGGATTGACAGAAACTATGTTATGAATAGACATAACATAGTAACTTTGCAGTTCATGACAGCTTCGCTGTAACTAGGCCATCTATGTTGAAAAAATCCCCAAGCGGGAGTTTGTGTCCATATTATTTATAGAGGCGGCGAATTAGAAACACAATGAAAATGGAGGAAATTTATGTTTACAATCTATGTTTACGTTCTTGATACTTTAGCCGACTGGGAACTGGGGTATGTTATTTCGGAGCTGAATTCTGGTCGATTTTTCAAAAAGGGCGAGCAACGTGTATCGCTCAAAACGGTTAGTTATTCTAAAGAGCCAATCAATACAATGGGCGGGATGACAATAGTGCCCAATTGCTTAATTGATGATATTGTTGTGAGTGAAACAAGCATGTTGCTATTACCGGGCGCAGATACATGGAACGACCCAAAGCATGGTGCTATCATCGAAAAAGCAAGCGAATTTCTCTCTTTAGGCGCTACGGTGTGTGCAATCTGTGGGGCTACCGCTGCGCTTGCCAACTTTGGGCTATTGGATAAGCGTCCGCATACCAGTAATGGACCGGGATTTCTTGAAATGGTTTCTCCTGGTTATAAAGGGCAAAGTTTTTATATAGACAAGCCATCTGTAGCGGATAACAACCTTATTACTGCAAGTTCCACCGGAGCTTTGTTGTGGGCGAAACAAATTATTGAGCATTTAGGTGTTTTTCAATCAAACACACTGGAATCTTGGTATGAATATTTTAGTACCGGTGAGCCTAAACATTTCTTTGCCCTCATGCAAACTTTGCCGTCTAGCAATGAAAACTGATCCACCTTTGTCATAAACAGAACGGGGACATAGACCATATGAGGGTATTGTCCCGATTTTAAAGTAGGTGTACGCTAAGAGATAATTATTAATTTTGGGTAAGCAAAACCGATGAGGAGAGCCATATTAGAGAAGTATTTCTCATTCTCTTAATGCTAGTATAGATAAAAACCCAAGAAAGAATATCACAACCGTTTGGCCTTAGCGCACATGAACGCAGAAATCGTGGTAAAACCCTAATAACAGGAAATACAAAATCTTGTCGTGTTTGAGACTGTTTCATCCTAAAATTTTTTCATTTTGAAATCTTAGTAATTTCCATATGGACTAATTTTATAAAATTCAAAACTACGGTTTTTTTCCGCAATCAGTAGACATTAATTAAAGTACCTATGTGTTTTTCACTATTTTTTTGAATTTGATGGGAGGTTTATTGAAGGAAACAATTATATTCTTATATACCATGGAACAATTGAGAAAACAAACGCATAGGCAATTGTGGAAAAATCAGCTTGAAAATGGTAATTTTCATTATAATAGTTAGAAGATAAAATATCAATTACATCCTTAGTAATACGACTTTTAGCAAAGTTATGTCAATTCTGCATACTAGAGGTATTTGTAATTCTTCAGAAAATCGCAACTTTTAGAATATTCATAAGTTTTAATTTAAAATTTATGCATGAGCTATAGAATAATTTACAGAAAATTCGATACGCTGCCGAGAAAGAGAAATGCTTACATGAGACTGAAAAACTCTGAAAACCCAGAAAGTAGTTTAATTTATATAGGGAATCAGTTTCAGCTTAATTAAGGTTAAAATCCTCTCAGGACAGCCTTTTTTAAGAGTTTAGAGCATTAAGGAGGGAATAACTCGTTTGGTTTGCTTTCAGAACTCCGCAGCATGAAGCCCGAAATTTATCCATTAAAGCAGCAAAGCTGTCTTTCACGATTTCAATCATTCTACTGGAAAACTAACTTTTTGCCCTGAGAGAACTTTTTACCCCATGGCTTAGGGGAGGTCAAAATATATAAACTTTTTGATAAAAATCTAAATGTAAAATAATGAAAAATAAAAAACTCAGGAAGTTCGGGTAAAAGAGAAACCCAACACTCACCGGGATAAAATCAAAAAGGATTTCTCAGAACTCTTCACTGCTCTGAGTATAATTGAGAATTCCTGATAGTCCCACATTAAACCTGTGTTTTCCATAACTTGAAGCCCCAAGAATCTGCTGTTTTATATAGTACAGTGCACTCAGAAGGCTATCACTTTCCTCACTACTGCCGTCTTCAGAACCCATATCTCCGGCATAAGGATGGATATTCTCTTCAAGAGCATCCAGAAGCCCTGAATCAAGGTCATTTATAAAGTAAGTATCCAGAACCAGAAGGTTTGAGAGCTGCTCATAGAAATCTGTAAGTTCTCGAAGCCAATCCGGAACTCCAAAATCTACTGCATGTCTCTGCCTGTAAAGGAACACAAGGTAACTGGAAATAGTATTTATAAGATCTTCGGTCAACCTGTTATCAGGGAACACGATTGGGAAACGCTTCATCACTGAAGGGGTCCCATAGCTCGAGTATATCATTTCAGACTTACAGACTGAGGGAAAAAGCCTGGCAATCGAACTGTTAAGGACGGCAGTAACATAAGCGTACTTACCAGGGTCTTTGAGAACAATACCGCACCCGTTCTCAAAGATCTGGTTTCCAGCAGCATCGTATGCAGCCTGCAGATAATAGCCTTCAGTAGCGATAATTTTAGGAGTGTTTAAATGCTCCAGAAACTTTCTTCCCCTTATCCCATAGTCCGCAGATTTAAGGGGAGAGTCGTCGTGGCGGAACTCTCTTTTAAATTCCAGAATTCTCCCGTAAGTCATAGGGAACCTTTTCTTGAGTTCTTCGGGCGGAATTACATTATATTCTTTCTTTTTGCCCCTGTCAGACAATTCATAAGGCAGCATAAAGCGGTAAGGTGAAGGGCTAAATGCAAATTTTTCGGAAAAAATCCCTGATACATACGGATAGACAAGCTCAGGCTCTAAAAATACAGGTTTGCACAGGCCTTCACAAAGATAATACGAGTCGGAACCACCCTCCTCAGGAAGGGCAAGCCTGTGAAGCAGACAGTTTTCTGTGCTTACACCTCCGAAAATGCTTTCGGAGACATCTCCAAGTGTAACCGGAATTTCACAAATCTTTTCTACAAATTTGTTTTGCTTAAGAAACATTTGTTTTTCACTTCTTTAGGAGATATTGAGAAATATATTCTCCTATGCTTTTTTATTTTCAGGAATCAGTTACCGGGACGAACATATCAATCCTACACCATTCCTGAATTTTGTATCTTCAGATCCTTATAAAAATACGAAGTCCCGTTTGAATTATGGCAGGATTAAATTAGCTAGCAGAAAAGGATACAACAACATAAGTATATAAATATAATCTCAATGATAATAAATTATAAATATAAATCGTGATAGATAACAAGCTCAGGAAAAGAATAACGAATAGAGATCAATTATATACCAGACTAAAAGAGCTTAAATATTTACATTCCGTTTATGAGTATATGCAGGAAAAGGATAAGCTCAAGACTCTTGTAGTAAGAGAGGCCAGGTTGGAAGATACTCAGGAAATGCTTGAAATTTTTAATTATTATATCGACAATAGTTTTGCAGCCTACCTCGAAACTCCTGTTGGACCTGAATTCTTCCATACTTCCCATGATGAGGACGGCCCAAACAAAAGCGAACATTCTCCCTTTTATGTCATCGAAGATAACAACAAAGTGATAGGTATCGGGGCCCTCAGACCTTATTTCCCATTTCGGAACTTCCAGCACACAGGTGTAGTTTCATACTTTATACTTCCAGAGTATACAAGAAAAGGACTTGGAGCAAAGCTGCTTGATGCTATGTGTCAGGATGCAAGAAAAAGGAATATGAAAAGCCTTCTCGCAAATGTATCCTCGAAAAACCCGGCCAGTCTGAACTTCCACCTCAAACACGGATTTGTAGAGTGCGGCAGATTCAAGGAGGCAGGAACGAAGTTCGGGACATATTTTGATATTATTTGGCTTCAGAAGTTCCTGGAAGAAAGTCCAGAGACCAGAACTTAAAATAATTGATTAAAGGCTATAGAGCCCTTATTAACCCTCTAATAATCCTCCTAAAAACTGTACAGCCCCTATTAACCGTTTTAAGAAGCTGTACAGCCCGGAATTAGGTCCTATCGGAAAACTTCCTGCTGTAAGGAATACGGACAGCCGACAAATTTTCCTGTGCGGCACTCAGGATTAATTTGTGGTAAGAGAACCTGCAAGAGGTAGATAATCAACACTCTCTTTATTCACGACATAAGCTACATCGCAGATGCCATCGCCATCATTATCCGGGTGAGTCTGGCTGAATCCCTCTCCCTCCGGTCTAGCCCAGAAATTTCCACCAATGTAGGGTCCACCGAGAATATTCTTTCCCTGAGTTCGGGTTGTGTTTAAGCTCGTACCTGCGGTTAAATCTTTGAGAAAGATATTGTTTGTGTTGCTGAAGTAATTGTTATAAATCAAACTTTCTCCCGAGTCCATGAGATAGAGACCGCATTCCAGATTTGAAATAATCCTGTTGTCGTTCAACACATTGCTCCAGGATGAACCCATATATATTCCATATCTGGAGTTCGAGTTTACCCAATTGCCTGACAGAATATTACTGCTGGAATTTTTCAGATAGAGCCCGAACCTGTTATTCGATGCGTTATTTTCACTCAGGTTATTTTCAGTGGAAGAAGCGATCCACATACCGTAACTGCTGCTGGACATCGTATTATTAAGAAGTGTATTTTTACTGGAATTCTGCAGAAAAATCGAGACGTCGTTGTTTAAGGCTGTGTTGTTAATTAATTTGTTTTCGGTAGAATTCCATACGCTGATTCCAGGTCCGGTATTGCTTAATGCAACATTATCTGCAAGATTATTTCCGTTCGATTCCTTAACGTAGATACCGACTCTATTGTTTGATGCCGTGTTGCCGTTCAGCTTATTATCGTTGCTGGAAGAATACAGCCAGACACCATAGTCGTTATCAGATACCTTGTTATTATTAAGCAGGTTTGCGCTTGAACCATGCAGAACGATAGAAACATTATTTTTCGATGCTGTGGAATTATTTAATGTATTCCCGACAGAATCCCACAGATTGATACCGGAAACGGTGTTGTTTGACGCAGTAGTGTTACTAAGTATATTTCCACTGGAGATCTTCAGATAGGCGCCGATTTCATTGTTTGAAAGATCATTTTCATTCAGCATATTGTTAACCGAAGAGTCCACCCAGATACCATATCTACTGTCAGATACTAAATTATTGATAAGCGTATTTCCAGTGGAGTTACGAAGCAGGACTGAAATTGTATGCCCTGATAGAACATTATTGCCCAGTACATTGCTGCTGGAAGAATCAAGACGTATTCCAAGTCCTGCACTTGAATTTGAACCATATGGAGTTAAGGAGTTGTTCCCAATGGGAATGACTGGAATAATCTGATTGGATGTCAGATTAGGAACGGAATAATGAGTTAAGGAACTGTTCCCGCTTGAAATGTCCGGAATACTGTCTCCGTAGCTGCTAAAAAGCTGATTATTTTCGATATTGCAGTATTTAACTCCATTAAGATGGATGCCCGCATACGGATAGTCTACAGGCCCTACTATACTCAGCCCGCGAATTGTCACTCCATCGGCAACGATATAGAAAATATCGTCCAGACTGCTGGTTGCTTTGACAATGGTATCCTCATCACTGGTAGATTCGGAGCTCAGGGTTAAGTTCGTTACATATAAATCGACATTTTCTTCATATACACCCGGGAAAATAAGGATTGTATCACCAGGAAGTGCATTGTCTATTGCAGCCTGGATCGAAGTAAAATCCGCAACCTGCCCTGTACTGTTATTTACAGTAAACGTTACTGGCTTTGATTCTTTAAGAGGGAGATAGTCTATGAACGGGGTACCTTCAATATTATACTGGGAGTCAAAAATTCCGTCAAGGTCAAGGTCCCTGACTCCCTCAGGATAAATAGTTCCATCAGGTTTTGTCCAGAGATTGCCCCCGAGGTAAGGACCGCCAGCTATGCTGCTGCCTTCGATTTTAGTCGTGTTCCAGATATTTGTGTCCGAAACCATTTCGGATTCTATGTTTACCGTATTGTTGAAACGGTTGTTATAAATCAGGTTATTTGAAGTTTCATAGATATGCAGTCCAAATTTCTCATTGAGAATTATACTGTTATTTGTCAGGGTATTGCCGTTTGACTCACCTGTGAGAGAGACGCCTTCCATATTCTCTGAAACTGTACAATTCTCCACGACGTTATTCGGGGAATCAAATAGTAAGATCCCGCTACCACAATTTGAGACTGAGTTATTGCTAATATTATTGAACCAGCTGTCACCAAGGCTAATACCTGCCAGACAGTCTGAAACTACATTATTATCAAGAATGTTACCTGAACTCATTATATATAGATCGATACCGCAGCCATTATTGGACAACTTATTGTTTTCTATGTGGCAGTTAATAGTTCCAAAAACATGAATTCCGGCTAACTCGGACCCATCTATGCCAAAGCCCTTAACTCTTACGCCGTTTTCCCAGATACTGATAACGTCCTGAGAACTATCGGCTGCCCGGACTATGGTATCGGAAAAATTTCCGGATTCTGAAACAATAGATATGTTCTTGTTAATTGCAATATTCTCCTCGTAAATACCGGGTTTGACGACAATCTCATCCCCTGGATTTGCAGCGTCTACTGCAGCCTGGATAGAAGTAAAATCTGCAACCTGACCAGAGCTGTTATTTACATAAATCATAGTAGCTGCTGCATTTCCTGCAGTCATCAGGTGAAGTACGAGAATCACTAAAAAAATAGTGTGGAATGTTTCTTTTACTTGCATCATGTAAGCCCCTTAGTAAAGTTTCAATAAAGTAGCGAGGTTTTGTACTTGCAGCTATAATCTGAGTTAATAAGCGGATAGAGAAAACTTGTGCAAGGTTTCACAGGATATTCCAGAACCCAGTGATTGATTTTATACTAATTTCCTCGGTCCGACCAGTCATATTATTTAGATCAGTTGGACCAGTCAGATCATCAGATGGATAGTGCGGAATTGCTCAGAGTACCTGAAAACTACAGGCTTTGAAGTCAGTCTTTAGAAATAAGACAGGAATAAACCAAACACTCAAAATAATTTCCTATTTTACTCTTCTCCAGCTTATTGTCCTGACATCGGCTGTCATTATTAACGTATGGGAACGCATTTTCTAACAAAAGTTCTATAAATTTTGGAACTGATGTCATATATAAAAAAATTTCACTGTTATATAAAATTAACTGAAAAATAGAAAGCTGCATATTCAGAAGGACAGAATTTCCTGATAGTAAAACTTTTGAATATAACTGTCCAGCATAGTAGTCAGAAGTAAGTTTCACTACTAGTGTGAGAATTTTCGTTCCTGCTCTGAAGAACCATTTAGATGCATACAGGCTAAAGCTGGCCATTGAACGAATATAGGAGGAAATGTCGATCCAAGGGTTATGCTTATCCTTTTAATCTACTGCTTATCCTTTTAATCTATACTTACACTCCTTAATCCACATTTATACGCCCTTTAACTTACAGTTGTCATTCTCTCATAACTTTCCTTATTTGTAATAATTCCTTTTTTATAACTCTCCTTATACCGTTCCCGCGCCTGAGAAATCGCTTCCCTGCATTCGTGTGATATTGATTCAGTTTTAAGGTCAAAATCAATAAGAATCAATTTATAGAATTATGTTTATATTTAAAACATAGACTATAACCGATCTGGGACTCCAGAACACTTCTGGATGGGTTTTTTTGTAGGGAATCTTTGAGCAATATCACAGGCAGGACATTATTTGAGGGGATAAAAGTGATATTGAGGTTATAGCTGTTTCAATGAGATTAATGTGACATAACTTGTTAAGAGGCTTTTGAGGTGAAAGTCTGAAAGCAATAAGGATTCATGAGTTTGGGGGACCTGACGTTCTGAAGTATGAAGATATCCCGGAGCCTCAGCCAGGGCCTGGGGAAATTCGAATTCGAATTCTTGCAGCCGGGGTCAACCCAATAGATTGGAAGATACGTAGAGGCTATATGGAACTGCCTCTACCAATGACTGTGGGGTCGGATGTTGCAGGTATTGTAGATGTGGTAGGGCAGGGAGTAGACTCCTTCCAGCCTGAAGATGAAGTTTTCGGAAAAGCATCTGCAGGACAGGGAGGATATGCTGAATATACGGTTGTAAGTTCTCCACAGGTGGCGCAAAAACCCAGAAGCATCGGGTTTATTGAAAGTGCTGCCGTTCCTACTGCCGGCCTGGCTGCCTGGCAGTCACTTTTTGATATTGCAGGCCTGGAGCGTGGGCAGACCGTACTCATTCATGGTGCTGCAGGTGGGGTCGGAACCTTTGCAGTCCAGTTCGCCAAATGGAAGGGAGCATACGTTATCGGCACTGCATCGAGTAAAAATGCCCAGTTCCTGAAAAGTATAGGCTCTGATGAGGTAATCGATTACAAAAACCAGCGGTTTGAGGAAGTCGTAGGCAACCTGGATGTTGTACTGGATACGATAGGAGGAGATACGTTTGAGAGGTCCTGGAAAGTGTTGAAACCCGGCGGATTTCTGGTATCGACTGTAGCCAGCATCCCTGAAGGAGCTCCTCAAAAACACGGGGTCCGGGCAAAAACCCTGATGACTCAGGCTGACGGAAGAGAACTCGCTCAGATTGCAGCCATAATAGACGAGCAGAAAATCAAACCAATCGTAACGACCGTACTTCCTCTGACCGACGCTCGAAAGGCGCATGAAATGAGCGAAAGCCACCATGCCCGCGGGAAGATTGTCCTGCGCGTTGCAGAGGATACTAAGTAAAGCCTGAACCCCATGGAGGTATAAGGAGCCTGCTCTGACATTAGAAGTGGAGATAATAGCTGATGCTGTAAATATCTGTAGACCTTATAGACCTGCTGACCTGCCTGTAAAATTATGACTTCCATCGCAGTAAGAAAGGGAAAATATATCGAGAACAAATTTCGATAGAAGCGATTGATACAAGCTACCTGAGCACTTAAACTGCCGAGAGGGGGAAAAATGCCAGAACAGCCGAAGAAGTCCAGGAGTCTTATACCGCTTTACATACTGATTGTTTTATTTTATATAATTGTTGTATTTCAGGGAGGGGACAATGTCCTCTTAGAAGCAGTATCCCATGAATCGGATTTTGAGGTTAACCTTAATGAAGGTGTAGATTACAAACTCTGGATTGATAGTCCTGAAGGTCCCGAGAAAGTAGATGTGACAATAAGCAAAGGTTCCTACATTGCGTTTCAGAAAACATTTGTATTGATACACTCCGAAAAAAGCTACCTTCCTTACAATCCTGAATTTACTGTGAGAGAAAACGGCACTTATCATGTGCATGCCAAACCACTTAGTTCCGGAACGGTTTATCTGGAAATAGAGAAACTTGGAATCTCAAAGTTACAATAATTAAGCAGACTACAAGAAGTATGGCAGTGTTCTTAAATTGTTTTCTCTGTCAACTATTTTTTGCTTTAACCTGTGATTAAGTTTTCTCGGCAAATTAAAGTATACTGGATTTGGTGGCAGCCAATTCAGAAAGGTAAAAATCAAAACTAGACAGTCATATTAGCCGACTTCACGAGTTAATTTCCGCGCTTCAGCATAGCTTTTCCGGAAAGTAATGGAAAGAGGAAATTAACTCTATATTCACCTGCCGATCCGCGTAAAACTGCATAAATACTACCTAAAAGAAACTGGAATAAGTTCAAAAAATTCTCAAAACTCCCCAGCTCCAAGACAGATATGAATCGCTTCCCTTATGCGCTTCATAGCCTGTTCAACGGTTTTTCTCTGAGTATGGTAACAAGAAAATGTCAGGAACTTTTGCGATACATGTATCATCTTCATCCTGCTTGATCAGAACCATATAACTCAAACCTTTGCTTTTCATCTTACCAAAATATCATTTAATTGTGAGTATTTAAAGCTGTTACGCCTGAAATAAATGCAAAAATGCGCTTACAGGAGGTGTCCTATAATAAATTACTTTGATTGCCTTATATCGTCAATGTTTTCTATAATTAATTATGTTAAGGAAATTTTGTTCTGGTTATTTCATATATTTACCGGTTGTATGAACACTGGATTATCCAATCTTTTGATTGATTGCAGCTACGATGCACTGAAAATAAATCTGAGCTTTGAAGGTCTATTAAGTGTCAGAGGGATGAAAAATAAAGATGCGTTATAAAGGTAATTTAGAAAATAAATTTCTGTGAGTGGTAGGTGATACGATGTCAAAAATTGTGCCTGGAATAACAGTTTTGATAATATGTTTGATTCTGGCAATGCTTCCAGCGGCTGTATGTTCTAAACCTGGTACAACAGGTCAAGATAAGATGATAACCGAAGATGACAACGGAAATAGCATATATCTTAAAAAAGGACACACTTTTTACCTGAAGCTTGAGGAAAATCCGAGCACTGGCTATTCCTGGCAACTTACCCTGAGCAACGGGCTTAACCAGCTCTCGGACAAATACCATCCTTTCGAATCTTCCAAAAATGATCAAAATCTTGTTGTTGGTGCCGGAGGATTTCACTTATGGAGAATTGAAGCTGCGGCTGAAGGCAGCCAGCAGATAAAAGCCATTTACAAAAGACCGTGGGAGCCAGAAACGGGTCAGGAACAGACCTTCACACTTAATGTTATAGTAGTCTGAACCGCACCCTCACTTTTGACACCCTTTCTCCCTTTTTAAAGTATATAAAACTCGATTGGATTGAAGATTAGCTCAAAAATAGATTATTTTTCATATTGAGATCACTTTTGCTTCCCTTTTAATCCCATCAATAAGGTACGTACTTATTGACTCCTCAGTAAGTAAATCGACTTTTATCCCAGAAAATTCCGAAAAATTTGATTTATTTTAGTTGAAAGATCATTGGCTGCCTTAGTTAGCACAAAAAAGGAGTACTATTTAATTTAATAGTCAACGTAAAAAGACTTTATATACAATCCAATTAATATAAGACTGGGGATTATTATGGATAAAATCGAGAACTTCAGACCGAAACATATTGAAGCAAATCTTGAACATTTTAATATCAGGCCAAATAAAGTTTCAGATACTAGCCTGGATTTTCCTGAAGAAATTAGAAACTATCACTACCGCTCAGCAGATTTCGGAAATATCTGGGATTATCTGGAGTTGCTGTTTTCCATGTTGTGGGATTCCTTTAAAGGGAAATATCCGCTTCCAAAGAAAACGGCATTCGTGATAACATTTGCTTTTCTGTATCTCATAAGTCCAGTTGACATTGCTCCAGACGTTTTTCCTATAATTGGATTTGCGGACGATATTGCTGTGCTTGCCTTTGCAGCTAGCCTTATTAAAGATGACTTGAGAGATTATAAAGTATGGAAAATGAGTAACTGATAGCGACTTTGTTCATCTATGGTCTCAATCCTCCCAACGCTCTATACTGAGCCAGGCC
>CAYSZA010000038.1:0-15937 GCA_964435275.1 uncultured Methanosarcinales archaeon
TTGGCGTGGCAAATAGTGAAGAAAGAGAACTCCTGGTTCTGCGTGGCCCTCTGGAGAAGGTTCAGGCTGCTGAAAAGTTCCTCTATGAAGAAATGAAGGCATGGATCGAAAACCAGTAATCCTTTTAAATTTTTCCTATCATGTCAAATTTTTTAAATCATATTAAATTTTTCACATATCTCTTTTAACCTTTTAAGCAATCCTGTTAAATTTCAGGCAATCTCACTAAACTCCGGGCCAGCAGCCTGGGGTGATAATATCCGGGATTGAAAAATGACAATAAAATTAAATGACAATAAAATAAGCTTTTTTTCAGAGAACGTAAGAGATATGACACTTAAAAATGGAAAGACGGACAGGAAAGTCCCGATTATTCGGAACCAATACCTGTAATACTTTCCTCTGAGAAATCGAATACAGTTACTCTACCTGTTCTATCATACATATCGAGTTTTGAGCCTGCTTCGATTTTTCCAATAACTGCAGCTGTAAGCCCTGCTTCTTCAAAGACCATCATGCATTCTTCTGCCTTTTCTGCATTTGCAGTAAACACGTAGCCTGTTCCGGGATGCACTTTAAGCCACTGCTCAAAGTTCACGTTTTCGGGCTTCGGGACTTTCTCAAGATCCACAGATGCACCAACTCCGCTTGTTTCACAGAGCATTCCAAGCGTTCCTATAAGTCCGGGGTTGCTAATGTCTTTGCCTGCGGTGGCAAGTTTTCGGCTTGCAATTTTCTGGGTTACGAGATAGGTCTCCCTTACTACTGCCGGGGTCTTAAAAGATGTCGTATCCCAGCTGTAAGGGGAATTCGGCCCGATTTTCCCGTCCATGTCGTAAGCTGCAATAACTAGGTCTCCGGGCTTAGCAGCATCACTCCGGATCACACAATCTCTTTTGACTATCCCGATAATGGCAACTGAAATGGAATTATAGTCCGTATCAGGGTGGACGTGCCCTCCTACAACCGGAACCCCGAATTTCCTGACCCCTTCAGCCAGGCCTTCCATGAGTTCCCTGCAGGCCGTCTCGGAGTTTGAGGAAGCTATATCTACCATAGCAAGAGGTTTTCCACCCATTGCTGCGATATCATTTACATTAACGACTACAGCCCCGTAGCCTGCCCACCAGGGACTGGCATCCAGCAGCCTTCCCCAGATTCCATCGGCTGCAAAGAGGATAACATCGTCTCCTCCTATATCAATAACTGCTGCATCGTCTCCAAAATCAACGATCGCGTTCTGATACTCCGGGCGGACGGTTTCGAAAATTGAAACAATGTCCTCAATCTGTTTTTTTCGGGTAACCCCTTCGAAGGTTTTTATCCTTTCTGCAAGCTCTTCTAGATTCAATGTCAGGCTTCCTTTGTTTTTAAATTGGTACGAGTATATAAGAAATAACAGTAGATCAGTAGTATAAATATGATTATGTTAATAGTATAGCTCCTAATTAAACTACAATAGTACAGCTAAGAACTATCAGTAGCACAAATACGAGTACTTAATAATACAGATCACTGGGATCTGTACTGTAAATACGAATATATCAGTAGCAGAGTTGACATTATTCTCAGTCAATCTGTTAACTCCCAATAGACTACTAAACTTCCCTTGCGAAAGATATACTGGGATATTTAGGTACCGGAATATTTTGGTACTGAGATATTTTGGTGAGTACTTATCCAGTTTATCCTTTATTTCTTTTTTTCTTTGTTTTGCAGAAAATAAGCGACAGCTTTTTATTAAGTTCTTCTATCCTACTATCGAAACCTAATATAAATTCTACTATATAAAAATCTCTTACTGATAAAATAAGGAGTGAAAAACATGGTCGCAAAAGTTGATGTCGATTCCTGTACAGGCTGTGGAAGTTGCGTAGATGAATGCCCAGCAGCTGCAATTTCTCTCAATGACGATGATATTGCAGTTGTCGATGAAAATGAATGTCTTGACTGTGGTGCATGCGAAGATGCCTGCCCGAACAACGCAATCACAATCGAGTAACATTAATTAAATTTTTGAAAACGATCTGGGAAGCGGAGTATTTTTACTCCGCCTTTTCAGGTTTCGGGACTTGAGTCTTGGTTTTCCAGAATCTTGATTTTAAAAGCTTTTCTCAATTCCAGACTAAAAATCATTGGTGCTGCTGGTAAGATGTTTTTATCCTGAAGTTCTTACTCTTTTCAAGCCTTTTGTTTCCCGTTTTCCTTAAGGATTTTTCTTGCTCTTTCAATATCCTCTTTTGTCTGGATTTTTATGAGTTTTCTGCGTTCTTCGCTCATCTGTGACATATCCTGAGCAAGGAGCCCGTAAGCATCGGCTCTACACTGCCTGCAATGGCGCATCTGCAAGACATAAGGTTCGCATGCCTGCTGGGCAGCTTTCCTCTCTTCTGCGGTAGGAGGCTCCAGGTTTGCAAAGGCTCCCTGGTTGATAAGGGGCATGATATTCATTATATAGACCCCGAGTTCGTTGACTTTTCTTGCAATCTCAACTACGTGCTTATCATTAACACCCGGAATGAGCACGGTATTGACCTTGACAACCACGCCTGCATCGACAGCTGCTTTGACGCCCTCAAGCTGGTTCTTTATCTGGATTTCTGCGCCTTCGGTTCCCCTGTAAATCTTTCCATGATATATTATATGATCCACGATCTTTGCCTGGATTTCGGGATCGATTGCATTTATCGTGACCGTTAATGTGGAGACTCCCACGCGGAGAATGTCCTCCAGCTTTTCCGGAAGCAGGAGTCCATTTGTACTCATACAGAGAGTGAGCTCAGGGAACTCTTTTTTTATCAATTCAAAGGTCTCAAAGGTCTCCTTGTTAGCCAGAGGATCACCCGGACCTGCAATCCCGACAACCTTAATGAAAGGGTAGTCTGTCAGGACCTGCCTTGTCTTTTCAAGGGCCTCCTGCGGAGTAAGCACCTTACTCGTAACTCCAGGTCGGCTCTCGTTCACACAATCAAATTCCCGGACGCAGAAGTTACACTGGATATTGCATGATGGAGCTACAGCAAGGTGAATTCTCCCGTACTTGTGCTGTGCTTTCCTGTCATAACAGGGATGTTCGGCAATCTTTCTCAGAAGCTCCTCTTCAAATCTAGGGCTGTCTATGTCACTTATAAGACTGTTTTCTTCTGGCAAATGTATTCTCCTCCGTTCGGAATTTAAAAGTACAGCAGAACCTGAATACAGGGGAATTTCAGGATGTCTAACCCAACCTATGATGCACCCCTTGATATACATTGTGGAATTTTATGGAATCCTGGAGAATCTCAGGGTACACCTCTCGGAGTTCCTGCCGTTTTGGGTTTAAGTATTGTGTATTAAAATTACTCTAATTATATAAAATCTCTGTATATTACAACAGACTCTCAGTCAATTCATTTATCTCAGTAGATGTACTTTTATCTCAATAAATTTATTTATACTCAGGAATATGTCTTTCAATAAATTTTCTGGGTGAAGTTTAAGTAATTGTAAATGTTGTCAGAACAAATGTTATCAGGATAAATATTGTCAGACCTGCTCTTCCGAGAAGTTGTCCATTTCGCACCATTTTCCTTCCCCCTCCCAGACTCTCACCATAAGGGGAAAGCGGAACTTTTTCAGGAGGCGGGAGTGAATGTGCTGGCATAGATATTCGGAACTGGGAAATTCAATGATTTCGTTTAGCAGCATATGATCGTATCCCTCAAGGGTTTCCTTAATTCCTTTCTTCAGGTCATAAAAGTCGATTACCATTCCGTTTTCCTTAATCTCTCCTTCTATTACGACTTCGATTTTATATGTGTGGCCGTGTACTCTTCCGCATTTTCCGTGCCCCGGAAGGTAATGGGCACTGTCAATATAATCAATAACTCCCAATCTCATTTTTGCCATTTCGTCATACGCCCCGCTTCAATCAAGATTTTATTCAATTATTTCTTTCAAGCATTTGTTCTGTTTTAATGCCTTTTTATTCTCTTAAGTCCGGTTACAGGCAACCCCACATCCTGTGGGTCTGGGGGATAATTCGTGTATCTACAATCTCAAGCAGGCTCTTCTGCAGTTCCATAATATTCTGTACGGATGCCTGTATGGATCGCGGATTTATCAGGTCACGGCCAATTGGGGTTTCAGGCTGGAGGATTACACAGGATACGTAAGGAGCTATAGTCTCTACTGCCGGACTTACAGTTTCCAATTCCGTATTGCTATCTACTACAATCTTGCAAAAGCAATCCCTGGAAGAATTTTTTCTCAGAAGCCTGAAACACTCTATTGTGTTTTCCAGATGCGTTTCCCGAGCTTCAGGCCCTATACCCCGAAGTGACTCGGGAAGTTTGAAATCTCCAGACACATAAGCGACTTTTTCGGTCAGCTTTCTTGCCTGTTCAGGTAGGGTCATGTTGGATTCGAGATAAAGCGGCCAGGCCAGCTTCAGTCTTTCTATGAAATCCGCGTACAGAAGAGGCTCTCCTCCTGTCAGAGAGACTGAATGGAGCTTTTTGAAAGGTTCCAGTATAGCTTCCAGCTTGCCGACAGTTACAGGGTTTTTGATTTTTTCAAAGCTTCCGCTCCCTTCCACCTGTTCGTAATCACAGGTTCCTGGGTTTGCAAAATCTGTATCACAGTAATTGCAGTTGAGGTTGCAACCAGAAAAGCGAACAAAAGCCTGCCTTGTTCCAACATATGGTCCCTCTCCCTGTACAGAGCAGAAGACCTCCCTTATAGGAGCCGACGTAATCTCCGAAGTTGACATTATACAACCCCCAGGGGCCTGGACTTTCTCAAATCCTTTTCTATATCTTCAAGTTCGCGGACATAGGCGTCCCCTAAGGCCTGCATGAAGTTTGCAACCTGTCTGTCGTCTCCTATCCCGGCTTCTTCCAGATTTCCGTATACGTCATGAGATACATTGATGCCGAAGTGAATTTTCTGGGAAACTGCAGAAGTGCTGGCAATTGATACTGTTAATTTTTTTCCTGAAAGGAAAAGATCATCTCCCTCCCGCGCTGTCCGCACACCAGTATCTGCAAGATATTCTCTTACAAGAGCTGTAAAAAGACGCTGTCGCGCATAGATAAGTTTCAGATCCGTAGAATCGAAATGTTCGATAATGAAACTTACCATATCTTCGGACCAGATTGATTCGTTTGCCCGCCGGTCTTCGAGATCGATCATGTGCTCGATCTTTACATCGCAGGCTCCTCTAAAGACTATAATCGAATCTTCCTGGACTCCAAAACTGTTGTAAGCCCAGAGCGAGGAAATCTGACTCCCGTCATAATCAAATCTCTCAGGTAAAACAATGCATTTCATGGGATTATCTCTGCAAGCTTTTCTGCATTTTTTGCAATTTTTCCGTAATTCTTTCTTTAATTTACCTTATGTCACCCTGCCCCGGTCTTCAGGTTCAGATCCCAAGTCTTTCCAGAAGGGGATCTTTCACTCCTGCGCTTTTAAATGCACGTGCCCTGCGCATGCAGCTCTCGCATTCTCCACAGGGAATTTCTCTCCCGTGATAGCAGCTCCAGCTGTACTCAAGAGGAGCTTTTGCTTCGAGAGCTCTTCTTACTATTTCGGTTTTTCCAAGTTCAATTAGAGGAGCCAGTATTTTTACCCCATTCTGCGTAGAATAGGAAAAAGCCCTGTCCATTGCCTGCACATAGGCAAGGGAGTTATCAGGGAAAGTGCCTGCTTCTTCTCCGTTAAAGCCAACTATAAGATAATCACATTCCCTGCTTTCAGCAAAGCTTCCTGCGATGTTGAGCATTACCCCGTTTCTGTTCGGAACCCAGACAGCCTTAGCTGAAGCATCTGTAATCTCTGCAGGGGCTGTTTCGTCAATGTCTTCGAAAGATAAGGATGGGACTTCGATCTCCCTGTTAACGAGCGAAGTGGATGTAATTTCCGAAAGCCATTCCAGTTTTATAACTCTGTGCTCAATTCCGAAATATTCGCATACCTTCTTTGAGTACTCGATTTCTCTCTCTCTTGCCCTCTGCCCGTAATCAAAGGTAATGGCCATCTCAATGTCATGATCTTCCTCTGCGATTGCGAGCGCCGCAACCGAATCTAGTCCGCTGCTAAGGAGGGTTATAGCTTTCATCTTTACTCACTACTTAAGCTGACTATTATTGTTAATTCGCGACTTAAACTGCCTACTGTAACTCATTAATTAAACTAATTGTTTAAACTCAGCAGGGAATTTAACTTATTATTTTAAGCTCAATAAGGAGTTTTAACTTCTCATTTAAGTTCGACCGGGAATTCTTAAATTATATGGGGAATTTTCCTGAGCTCATTTTCCAAGGATTTCCCAGGCTTTATTCCGCCAGGATTCTCCGGATATTCTCCAGGGATTATCCCAATAATACCAGCAACTCTTATTTAAAAGTAGCTGTGTCGGTAATGGTGTTTCAATGTTTAGCTTCTGGCTTCTTCGCAGTGCTCAGGTTCACCTCCATTTCCACAATGGAAAACAGTTCTGGCTTAAGTTTAAATCTGAGGTTCTTGCTCTGAAACCTGACTACGACAAATTTATTTATAAAATTTTAAATCTTGAAAAAAGCTCTAAAGAATCTGCTTTAGCGAATTCTTTTTAGTAAGCTCCTCTATATATCAAATAGGGAAATTTAATCGAAGAGGTGGGACTGCTTGATTGGAATTATTTCGGACTCACATGATAACATGAATGCTCTCCGGAAAGCTGTGGAATTTTTTAATGAAAATGGGGTAAAAGCCGTGCTGCATGCAGGAGATATCATCTCTCCTTTTACTGCAAGAGCCTTTAAGGAGCTGAAGCCGAAGCTCTACTTTGTATTCGGAAATAATGATGGGGACAAACTAACGCTTACAAAACGGCTTGAAGAGATAGGAGCTGTTTCCTGCGGGTACTTTGGGGATCTGACGATTGACGGGCTGCATATCGCCCTCCTGCACGGGACAAATGAGGCGCTGGTAAAAGCGATTGCCAAGTCTGGGGAATTTGACGTGGTAGTCCGGGGTCATACCCATGAGCCAGGGGTCAAAATCATTGAGGGGGTTACTGTAATAAACCCGGGGGAATCTTCGGGCGTGCTTTCCGGAAAGTCGACTGTGGCAATTCTTGAGATTGCAAACCTCAATGTTGAGATAACTCAACTTGAGCTTGATTGATTTTACCCCTCTCTTATTTTTAGCATTTTTGAGATTTTCTGGCATTTTCCGATGCAGGTAAGGTGAAAGTAATTAGCTGGCGGTAATACCGGAAATTATATCCGTTCTCTTGCAGTTTTGATTTCAGCCTTTTTTGAAACAACTTCTCATTAAGGTTGTATCTCTCACTAAAGGTTATACCTATCACTAAAAGTCGTATCTCTCACAAAGGTTGTATTCCTCATTAAAAGGTTGTATAATCATGAAATCCGCAGGAACGGAACCTACAGACTCTCTATCCGACATGCAGGATAAGACTGAAAAAGCCCCTGAAAAAAGGAAATATACCTTTATTTTTGCCTGTTCCGGTCTTTCCAATACAGGAAAACTTACGATGCAAGCTGCATCGGCTCTTGCTTTCCGGAGGCCTGACCTTTACAGGGTTGCGGCTGCTCATAAAGGGGTTCATGCGGTTGAGGATGCAGTATCAGACGGCTTTAAAGTCCTCGCCCTTGACGGCTGCACGGACCGCTGTGCCACGAAAAAGCTTGATGAAGCCGGGATGAAAGCCGACACATATCTGATGGTTACGGAACTCGGGATTGAAAAAACAATGCCTTCAGATGTGAAGCCCGAATATGTGGAGAAAATTATCAGGGCAATAAAAGAAGCCTGAACTCACCTGGCAGCATTAATTTTAATGCCTCGTTTTGCTCTCAATATCCCCTTCTGAGAATAGCTGTAAGTTCATCGGCGTGGGGCATTCTTTCTTTGATTTTTGTGCAGACCGAATCAATATTGTAATCGAGGCGCAGGTGCTCGATTTTTCCGTTTTCGGTATCAAAAACGGCACAGCTTGCTCGGGTATCTCCGTCTCTTGGTTGGCCCACAGAACCCGGATTTATTACTGTCAGGTCTCCGAGTTTCCTGTTCATCGGGATATGGGAATGCCCTACTACGAGAAATTCTGCTTCCACAGGCTCCATTGCCTCATTTACCATGTTCCGGATTTCTTCGTCAGGGGTTTCGGGTTTTATGTATTCGAACATGGAACGGGGACTTGCATGGGTCAGGTAGAGCCTTTTTCCATCGATTTCCTCCCGGATCATGAGAGGCAGTTTTTGAAGGTACTCCATTCTGGATCTGTCAAGGATCTCCCAGGTATATTCCCTGGTTGCAATCGAGAGGTGTTTGTATTTGTACCCGCACTGGCAGTCTACTTTGAAAGCAACTGCATTATCGTGATTTCCTCGTATTACGGGAACTCCTTTCATGCGCAGGAGGTCAATGCATTTGTCCGGGTCAGGCCCATAATCAACAATATCTCCAAGGCAAATGGCTTTATCATGAGGTATTTCCATCACAGTTTCAAGAGCTTCGTAATTTGCATGGATGTCGGCGATCAACAGGATTCTCATACTTTCCCTTTCTCTTATTTCTCTTTATTTCTCCTGATCTTATCCTTTTCCTCTTTATCTTCTCCTACTTTTTTTCTTTTCCCTTTTATCTTATTTCCTCGTTATTTTCTTCTTTAACATCTCTTGCAGTCTGTCCCTTAAACATGCAGTCTGCGCATTCCTACTCCCATTATCAGCAGATTTGTTTCCATAGGTGGATGGTTCCAGCCATCAGGCGAGATCGTTTTTTTCTCAACCGAAATCTCAACCTGATCTCCACTAAGACCGCAGTCCCGCATGTAGTCCGTGACAAGCTTTTTCCCAAGCTCGGTTGCGTTTTCAAGCGCCTCCGAATAGGCATTGAATTTCAGCCTGCTATCCGGGGCAAAGACCAGAAAATCTTTATCCGGAGACATGAGGCTTGCTGGCCGTATCAGGATCTCAACCCTTTTGATACCTTTTCCTACGAGTGCTCCTACTGCATTTCCTACTTCGGCATGTTCGGGCACCAGAATCTCTGCGTCGATAAACTCTTCGAGTTCTCTCCTGTGCGCCCTGACAGGTCCCCCTAGCAGTACAACCGGGATATCAAGTTTGAACTTGGCAGGATAGTTCCCGTCCAGGATCTTTGCAATGGATGTATATGGAACATCTGCCAGAATATACGAGAGCAGGTGAAGTGCCATATTCCTGGCAACCCTTTTTTTTACGGCAGTGCAAAATTCTCCCGGGGGCATACGCATGAGCCTTGCAAGTCTTTCTGCACCCATCCTGGAAGCGTCAGAGTTCCAGGCTGTATATTCTCCAAGCACATGCAGGGCGTCAGTAGGAGTGAAACCGATTGCCTGCAAAAGACGTTTCCTTATAAGGGAATCGAGCGTCTGGGGATGAAGGTCTTTTCGGATAAGGGTTTTGATTTCGGGCACTGAGACAGGCTCTTCCCCGATAACCTCCAGCACTTCGGCTTCAGCCCTGCTCAGTTCTCCTGCCTGGTAGCCGGACCTCACAAAAAACTTTGTAGGTTGAATATTCTCATCGAGATCTTCTCTGGGAGGCATGGGCGTCCTTCTGAGGTTATTGAGGAAATGCGGATATCTCACCGCAGCTACCGCCAGTGGCATAACCCTCCTGGGCCCGAGGAAGAACTCCCTGTTCACGGTCCAGATATGGCTGTCCCCTCCTGTAGCCGTTGTTTCCATCCTGATCGCCCGGACGCGAGTCTTCCAGCCTCCTACAACGGCTCCTTCGTCGCTAAGGTCAGGAACGCCCATACAGATTGAGGAAATATCCGTGCTTGTTCCCCCTACGTCCACAACTGCGCACGTCTTGAGCCCTGAAAGGTAAGAAGCCCCTACAAGGCTCGCTGCCGGGCCTGAGAAAATAGTTTCGATGGGTTTTTTCAGGGCGTCTCTTATTCCAACCACCGAGCCGTCGCATTTGAGCATAAGGAGCCGTGCGTTAATCCCGCGCTTCGTGATATCCGAAATAATAGACTGCACAAACTGCCTTGTTATAGGGATAAGCTGTGCATTGAGAAAAGCCGTTACCGCCCTTTCGTAAGCACCCAATTCCTGGGAAAGCTCGTGCCCGCAAACCGCAGGCAGTCCGGTAAGCTCAAGAACGAGGTCTCTTGCTTTTATTTCGTGCTCAGGATTCCTTGTGCTGAAGTAAGAAGATATGGCAAAAGCTGAAACCTTATCCTTCACCCGAAGGGCAAATTTCTTGACAGCCTCAAGATCAAGAGCAGCAACCTCTTCTCCATTGTGGTTATGTCCACCGGCAACAAAAAGCACGTGCTCGGCCGGGAGCTCCTTTTCAAGCGGATGGTCTCCTATAAGGATGAGGGCTACGGGAAAACCCGTGCCCTCAAGAATAGTATTGGTGGAAAGTGTCGTTGAAACCGAAACCAGCTTTACTTTTTTCAGGTACTCAGGATTGAGCCCATCAATTACTCTTTTGATGCCTGCGAGGGGGTCGGGATAGGTGGTAAGCGCTTTGTTCGAGTCTATAATCTCTCCGTCCGAGTCCCTTATAAGCACTGCATCGGTATAAGTGCCTCCAGCATCAATCCCAAGGCTGTAATGCATAATGGAAATAACTCCTTTTTTTTCTTGAAATGCATTTTGAGAGGTTGTGAGTTCTCTCTCAAACAACTAAGTAGGAAGATAGAGTTCAGGATAAAGAAATGTTATAGGGTAATAATAAGGCAATAATAAGGCAATAATATTTGAAATCATTAAATATAAATAGTTATTTCAAGACTATTTGAAATGACTGAGATTAGTAACTTCAAGAGCAGGTGCTCAATGTTTTCCATCAATTTACTGACTATATAAAGTATTAGATGAGAGATTGTACTTACTCTTTTAAGGGAGACATTAATTTGTCTCATTTCAAAAAGGAACAATTATTTGTAATCATATAAGAACTAAATTAGTTAACAATTTGAAAGGATCTTGTTGTTATGACTCCTGAAAAACCTGCCCCGAATGCTACCCCTCATCTTCCTGAGGATTATGACTCCCGAATTTCCGGCGTTCTCCCATACTACTCCTGTTTTCATCAGGAAACTATCAATTTTGTCAAATCCCTGCCATTTAACCCCAAAATCTGGCTGGATACCGGCTGCGGAACAGGATCTCTGATTGATAAGGCAATTGAAGAATTTCCGGCTACAAAATTCCTTTTGCTTGATCCTTCGGAAAGTATGCTGAGTCAGGCAAGGAAAAAACTATCAGGATGCCCCGCTGACAGGCTGGAGTTTCTGAAAGCTTCCCCTACCCAGGAATTCTCTCAGGAGCTGGGTGACCAGCCAGAAATCATTACTGCTATACAATGCCATCACTACCTCAGCCGCGAAGGCAGGGCTAAAGCCACTGGGATGTGTTACAATTTTCTAAAAGAAGGCGGAGTTTATGTCACCTTCGAGAATATAAGGCCGTTAACCGAAGAGGGCATAACCATAGGAAAGAGATACTGGCGCAATTTCCAGAAAGCCCAAGGCAGGACTGAGGAAGAAATAGAGGAACATCTGAAGCGCTTTGATACGGAATATTTCCCCATAACTGTAGAGGAGCACCTTAAGCTTTTGAGAGAAACAGGATTCAGGACTGTAGAGTTATTCTGGTATTCTTATATGCAGGCTGGGTTTTACTGCATAAAGTAATTCTAATAACTCACTGTACCGAATAGCATCTATTTGTATCGGGTAAGGAATCTGTCAAATCAAGATCCATAGGTATTTAAGGTTTAAAGATCTGTCTAAAAAATAAAGGTTGGACAAAAGTACGCTCCGGAATTTTTGGATTTCCTGAAGCTTTGCATCCTCAGGAATCCTGAAAAAAAGGAACTGAAAAAAGAAATGGATTTAATACGAAGATTGTTTTTTCTTCGCAATTCTGTCTCTTGCGTAATTTCCGCTGTTGCTCCGAGAACCACTGCGAGAATCATTGCGGGAATCGCTGCGTGTACCGCCGCGAGATTCACCAGCACCCTTTGAACTTCTTCCTTTTGATTTCTGGGCAAGTTCAACAAAGGGTTTTCTTCCTCTCTGTTTGTTTTTGAAGATTTCAAGTAATGCTTCAGCCTGGGCAAAGGGCACGCTTACGAAGGAAAAGTGGGGGAAAATTTCTGCATCCCTTATTTTCAGTTCGTTGTCTCCCGTTTCTTCCTGAATGAATTCGCACAGCTTGTCAGGTGTCATGCCGTCGACTTTTCCCATAGCAATGAATAGCCTGGTTTTGCCTTTTCTATCGACATAAGAGCTGCCGGAAATCTCTGCGTACATGCTTTCGTCGAACTGTTCTTTGAAAGCGTACTTAAGAAGTGCAGCCAGGATTTTTTCTGCCGGATATTCATTGAGGAGCTTTTCGCTCATCTCAAGGCAGTCGCCGTATTCTTCCATTTTTATGGTAGAATCAAGTTCGGCTTTTACTCTTGTCCTTTTGGCTTTAATCACATCTTTAATCTCAGGCAGTTTTCCTTTCTTCATTTCTGAATTTGAAGTCTTTTTTATGTAAGTGAGTCGCCTGTATTCGCTGGATGTAACAAAGGTGATAGCAGTTCCCTGCTTTCCTGCCCTTCCTGTCCTTCCTATCCTGTGTACATAAGATTCAGGGTCCTGGGGAAGAGTATAGTTGATAACATGGGTCAGGTCCATGATATCGATACCTCTTGCTGCAACGTCAGTCGCCGCGAGGATATTGATCTTCTGCTTCCTGAACTTGTTGAGGATCTTTTCCCTCTCATTCTGGGAAAGGTCGCCGTGCAGGGCATCGGCTGCATATCCCCTGTCCCCTAGCTTCTGGGCGAGTTGAGCGGTATCGGTTTTTGTCCTGCAGAACACAAGCCCGTAGAATTCGTCTTCAATATCGATAATCCTGCACAGGGCTTCGAATTTGTCGTTTTCCTGGACTTCAAAATAGATTTGCTCGGTCAGGTTTGCGACAAGCTCTTCTTTCTCAATGGCAACATGTTCATAGTTCTGCATATATTTCTTGACGATGCCAAGGATCGGTTTTGGCATTGTAGCTGAGAAGAAAAGCATGCGCTTTTCAGGCCCTGTTGCCTTTAAGATTTCCTTAATCTCGTCAATAAAGCCCATGTTGAGCATTTCGTCAGCTTCGTCCAGCACGAAATATGCAATGTGCTCAAGGTCCAGGCTCTTCCGCTCAAGGTGGTCTATAACCCTTCCAGGGGTGCCTACAACGATATCAACTCCGCTTTTCAGCATCCTGAGCTGCTGGGTCATGGACTGTCCCCCATAGATCGGGACGATATGCAGTTTCTTGTCCCCTTTCAGGGAGTTGAGCTCTTCTGAGACCTGGATTGCCAGTTCTCGGGTTGGGGTCAGGACTATTGCCTGTACTTTTCCTGATTTTTCAGGAATTTTTTCTATAATGGGGGCTCCGAAAGCCGTAGTTTTTCCTGTTCCGGTCTGAGCCTGCCCTATAATATCACATTCTCCTTTCAAAAAAAGCGGGATGACCTTTTCCTGAATTGGGGTTGGTTCTTCAAACCCTTTCTTTTTGAGGGCTTTCAATGTGCTGTCTGAGAGCCCAAGTGCTTTGAATTTTGCTAATTTTTCCATGTACTCACTCTAGTGTTAACATTACTTTCTTCAGGTCATGCGAACTGCAGACCTGCTGTTTATATACTCTCTGCCGCATACCCGGCAGTTTCCTTTATGGAAAAGGCCACTTATCAAAATCGATACATGATACCAGCTAAAAACAGGTAAACACGCCGTATAAATGGTTAATATCCCCGGGAATGCGAGAAGATGCCTAAGGACCAGGGAAATTCAGAACCGATATCTATAAACTTATACAGCAAAAATTCGATTTTCTTGGATAAGTTCCGGACGCTTTTTGAGTTCTTCCCTGTGATACAGGCAGACTGAATTCTTAGATTAAATAATGTTAGATTAAATAACCTTTAACTTGAATAGTTACCCTGTAACTCCTTTTCCTGTATATAACCCTTTGCTACCCCTCTAATGAGCTCTTTAATGATAAAGCTTTCTATTATCGGGGACTGGTTTTGAGCCGGATGCCACCGGTTTTCGTAAAACGGCACTTACAGATAGGTTATTCTTAAGGGCATTGGCTGCACGTTGGAGGAAGTGCTTAACGATTACAACCATGATTAAGATTACACGTACATTTACAGATTGCTGTCTTACAGATGTACAAATATGCATAGAAATTTACAGGTACGTTTACAGATAGGACTGTAGAATATATTCTGGTATGTTCGGTTCAAAAGCACCACGGCAAATTTAGGAGCACCACATTATACTCAATAGTACCAGCCATGGAAACAAAGTTCATCGGTAAGCATTTCTTTGAGGAGGTTCAGCCTCTCGATTGAGTTCCTTATCTGCTCGGGCTTATCCAGTATTTCTTCACACCCGGTTTCTTCCTGTATTGTTGTGATCCTCAAAAGCTCGGCAAAATTAACGCACTCGTCCAGAAAGCTGTTGAACAGCTTGCGGGCCTTTATAAGGCCTTCCGAAGTTCTGAAATCAGGCTGTACGGTTTTTTCGTATTCTGCCCTCTGTTTCATTTCTGAGGCAAGGAGGCGCGATTCGATATAATCCCTGGCATTCAGAAGATCCCCGAGCTTCCTGAAATCAGTCCCTATATGCTGGGTAAAGTAAGCAATTTCAAAAGCCCATTGCTTATCAAAATTAATTTCCGGGCCCGTACTGGAAAACGGAATTCTGCTAGTCAGCCAGTTCATCTCCTGTTTATCTTTGCCTTCTTTCAGTATTAAGATGATAGAGGAAAGAATAAAAGCTTAACTAATTCTCTGGCTCTATAATGTGCTTTTCTTGAGTTTCTTCCGGAGTACTCCGCCGGATTATGTGTTTTTCTGAAGTTTTTTCCTGAGTACCCATCTGAGTACCCATAGTTCTTTTTCTCACCCAGCCAGTAACTTCTCATTTTGCACCTTTTTTCAGAAAAGCCTCTTTTGTTCTCTCATAGCACTTTCCCGGTTCAGGTCTGATTTGAGGCATCTTTGTTTTCCTGCCATGCATAGGGATACGCTTTAATATTGTTATGTTGATTTTTTTCATAAAAAAGGGATTGGGTATAATGCAACTGGATTACAGTGTCAGGGGAGCCGACATTTCGGATCTGCACAAAATTATGATGCTTTACAGGGCTGTCGCAGCCCGTTCAGGCGGAATCGCAAGGCAAGCCGATGAGGTTACTGAAGCCTATGTCCGTAACTTCATTGAGAGATGCCTTGAAACAGGGGTTATTCTGACAATTGAAGACCCTTCGGATCCTGAAACCCTGATCGCGGAAGTTCACACCTGCAGCCCGGGTATAAAGGTCTTTTCGCATCTTTTCAGCGACCTTACAATAGCCGTGCATCCGGACTACCAGGGTAAGGGAATAGGGACATTGCTTTTTGAAACCCTTTTACAGGAAATAAAATCAAATCATCCCGAGATCTGCAGGGTTGAACTTATTGCAAAGGAAAGCAATCAAAAAGCCATAAGATTTTACAGGAAATTTGGTTTCAGGGCTGAGGGAAGGCTTGAAAAGCGAATTTCCGGCAAAACAGGGGAGCTGGAAGCTGACATTCCTATGGCCTGGATCAGGCCGGAATGAGAACCGCAACCCTGGACAGGATAAAAGGCTTGTTTCTCCCGGCATTCAGTAATCCTTATTCTGGAACTTAACCTCGAATGATTTCGTCTTAAATTAATTCTCTCCAAAGTAAGCCAGTCCTAAATCATTTCTCTTGAGGGCAGCCAACTTTAAACCAACAATATCTAAAATCATCCTGCATCGGGTACTGTCTTCTGATATCTCAAATTTTGTCCTGGCTTTCTATCTGAACTATTCTTATTTTTTCAAGTTTATTCTTAGTTTCTTACAGCTTATTCTAGTTTTTTG
>CAYSZA010000039.1:0-15019 GCA_964435275.1 uncultured Methanosarcinales archaeon
GGCTCAAGGCCGTAACCTGTTACTCCTGCCCCCCATTTCTGGAGGTTAATTATCATACCATATAAGAAAATCACAATGGCTATTGTGCTGATTATCATTATCTGGACAAACGTGATTCTTAGCGCATCCGTAAGCCCAGAAAAGTAAAGCATTTCCTCACTAATAGTTTACTCCTCCTATATATGGATCAAAAACTGGAAACTAATATTGCTTTTACAATTGTCAGATTACAGGACATCAATGATAGTAAAGACAGAATGATAACCGTAGCGACTGTCTGCATAAGGTTTGAATAGTCTGTTAGTGTTTGTATCTATTATATTTAAACGTTATCTTTATTAAACAATATATAGAAAAGCCCACTGAGCCGCAAAAATGAGGGCAACGGAAGTAATCAAAGAGAGCAAGAAAAGAGTAAAACCTGAAAAATAATGTTTAAATTATAATATAAAGCTTATAAATCGAGCTTACTGAATTCTTCCGGACGGAAAAGTAAGAAATGAGCAACAAAAAAGTAAAAAGTCAGGTGCAGGAAAAGAAAAATCAATCTGCAAAAGTAAAAAGAAATTGATGAGTTCACCTGAAAAGAGCCTCAGACAGCTCAAAGTCTCTAGCAGCCAGGAGCACTTTTTACAATCCTACCTCTGCTTTGAATTTCTCAAACCCCATCTCGTCAATTACTTCTCCGATTCTCCTTTGCTTCGGATATCCCTTGTAAAAGTTAATTATCCTGTCAATAAGATCCATAGCCTGCTCCTCGGTAAGGTCTTTTGCCACTACGTTCCCGAGTCTCGGACGCGGCCCTGCACTACCCCCGACAGATAAGGTAAAGCCTTTTGCCGTGCCCATGAGCCCTATATCCTTTATCATAGGTTCGGAGCATGAATTCTGGCAGCCGGAAACTGCCATTTTGAACTTGGAAGGAAGTTGCATTCCATGGTATTTCTCATCAAGTTTCAGCCCAAGCCCTACAGCATCCTGTTTCCCTCTCTTGCAGAAGGTAGTACCGGGACAGATTTTAACGCTGCGGACACAGAGACCTATGGCAGCTCCGGGTTTTAAATTCAGCTCTCCCCATGCCGCATCAAGGTCTTCTTCTTTTAACCCTACAATGGCTATTCTCTGGGCAGAGGTGAGTTTTAGGGCCGCTGCCCCATACTTCTCTGCGATATCAGCTATCTTCCTAAGGGTCTCCGGGTATATTATTCCTCCAGGAATATGCGGAGCAATTGCATACGTTTCGCCATCTCTTTGCAGGATTGCGGCTTTCTCGGGAAGATCACCTTTAACATACTCACGACTTACCATATTATACACTCCTTAATTCGATTGATTCTACGTTTACATAAGATCTGTTCGTTTAATCTTGAAATCAAGATTTGGTTGCTGTCTGTCTTAAGTTTCGAGATTGTCATTTAACCTAAAATCGACATCGGAAAATCGAAGCACAGGCTGGTCCATAGAGCCGATCAACTCCTGATTTGATTGGCAAATTATAATGGATTCTACTTCAGCCCCCTGAATTAGACCCCCGTGACAAGGTAAAGAATCCGATGTTCCAGTACTTTTCCGAATATATGTCTTGGATCCGGGAAAAGATTTCAGACCCAGAGAGTATATCTGCTCAAAACAATATAAAATTGCATCCCTGATAGAACTGAGTTTGTTATAACAATACAGAATTTGGTACAGTACTACAGGACTCAATACAGCCACATGATTTAGTATTACATGATTTAGTATTAATACTGCAGAACTTATTATAGCATTGCAGAATTTGAGACCGATTAACCGGATTACGGCGAGAAGAGCAGTTAATGATTAAAGTCACCAGTTTAAAAAAGCCCTGAATAAGAAAAAAAGGATCAAAAGATCCCTTCCTCTTTATTGCTGTTTTTTCAGCCTTTCCAGAAACCCATTAAGTCCTGCCCTGTGCCTGGCCTCATCGAGAGATGCCCTTTCAAAGAAAAGGGCAGCTTTTGTATTGCCTTCTTTTCTGGCCAGCTCTGCAGCTTCAGCTTTCTCGACTTCGGCTTTGCTTTCCCCTTCAAGCATCATTTCCAGGTTTTCCAGGGTTGTTTCTTTAACAAGTCCCAGGATTTCAGCTACCTCGGTAGCATGCCAGGCTTCGTCCATGGCGATCTGGCGCAGGTAAACCGCAACATCCGCAAATCCTTCCCGTTCAGCAACCTTCGACATTGCAAGATACCAGCCGACTTCAGTTGTCTCTCCTTTAAAAGTATCTTTTAGAATCTTTTCAAGAGTCATTCAATCACCATTTCTTATTAAAAATTACTGTATTATAGTTTAAAAATAGCACAGTCTTTGAATTTAAGTTTTAGCCGAGTTAAGGTGATGTAATAATCGGGCCTTACATTTAATTTACGACCTTACATATCCAACTTAGTTGCGAACTTAAAATTAATATATTTTGGAGGATAAATAAGGCATCTGAATTCAAGCAGCGAAGAACTTACAGAGAAGGCAGGAATTAAAAAGGCGAGAGCTAAAGCAGGGAAGGACTGAAAAAGGAAAAAAAGATCACAACAGGACCGGAAAACACGGAAAATAATCTGTATGAAAATATATATTGATGAGAAGAAATGTACAGGCTGTGGTAAATGCAAGGCTGCCTGTCCGAAAGGCCCGAGGGTTTACTCAATAGAAGGAAAGCACGGAAAAAAAGTCTGCGTTTTAAAAGATCCGTCTTACTGCCTGGGTTGCAGAATGTGTGTGACTGTCTGTATGGAAGATGCAATCACACTTGAAAACTGATTTTTAAAAAGGATTGAGGAATTTGTCACTTGATATTCGTATAATACTTGTAGAGCCTATGTATCAGGGGAATGTCGGATCTGTTGCAAGAGCAATGAAAAACTTCGGATATACGGACCTGGTGCTTGTAAATCCCTGCAAACTCGAAGGGGAGGCAAGAGCTATGTCATCCCATGCAAGAGACGTACTCGAAGGAGCAAGAATTACCTCAACGCTTGACGAGGCTTTAAAAGGCGCAGACCTGCGGGTAGGGACCACCGGAGTGGCAAGCCTGAAAACCGGAGAGCACATCCGTCTTCCACTTTATACCCCGAGAGAACTCAAAGAGAAGCTTAAAGATTGCAGCGGAACGATTGCAATCCTTTTCGGGCGCGAGGACAGTGGCTTTAGCAATGATGAGCTCAAAAGTTTCGATATGCTCATAACGGTTCCGACTTCTGAGATATATCCCATTATGAATCTCTCGCATGCTGTTGCAGTGGTGCTCTACGAACTCTCCGAGCTCGAAGGAGGAAGCAATCCGCTTGCTGATGGGTTTGATCTCCAGCTTCTATACGAGCATCTGGAAGAACTGCTGGAGGAAATCGACTATCGTCCTCATAAAAAAGATAAAACATCTCTGATGCTGCGGAGGATATTCGGAAGGGCAGGACTAACCCCGCGGGAAGTCCAGACTTTAAGGGGCGTAATAAGAAGAATCGAGAGAAAAATGGGATACACATTAAAAGAGCCCGGGGACCAGGAAACAGAAGTTTCGGAAAACATGGAAAAGTTCATATGAGAATAAACCTGTTTTTACATCAGAATTTATGATGCGTATTTTAAACTTTTTTTGAAATCATTTTCTAAGCGGAAAAGTTTTGTAAAGAAAAGTGAAAATTTTACCTGAAATCAGATAGAGAATGATATGACTGACATAGAAAGCAAGTGGGATGAAAAGCTAAAAAGGTTTTTTAAAGACTACTACTGGAATGAAATCCTCCAGCTTGCAAACGAGTATCCGGACCAGCGAAGCCTTGGTGTGGATTTTGCGGATATTGAAAAATATGACAGAGAGCTTTCAAAAGAGTTCCTTGAGCATCCTGGAGAACTTATACAGGCAGCCGAGGCTGCCCTGAAAGAAATCGACCTTCCTGTTGAGAAAAGCCTTGAACAGGCTCATGTAAGAATAATAAAAATCCCGAACAGAGTATCCATAAGGGAACTCAGAAGCAAGCATCTCTCCCGGTTTGTTGCAATCGAGGGTATGATAAGGAAGGCGACTGAAGTGAGGCCAAGAATTACTAAAGCTGCTTTCCAGTGTCTCAGATGCGGGCATCTGACTGTTGTGGAGCAGAACAGCTTCAAATTCGAAGAGCCTTTTGCAGGCTGTGAGAACGATACCTGTGGGAAGAAAGGGCCTTTCAAGGTTATAATCGAGGAATCTACCTTTATCGATGCACAGAAACTCCAGATTCAGGAATCGCCCGAAAACCTGAAAGGAGGTTCCCAGCCCCAGAGCCTTGAGGTTGATTCTGAAGACGACCTGACAGGAAATGTTACTCCCGGAGACAGGGTCATAATTAACGGAATCCTTAGGTCCAGGCAGCGCACCCTGAAAGATGGGAAATCTACCTTCTATGACCTTGTGCTTGAAGCAAATTCCATAGAGCAGCTAGATAAAGATTATGACGAGCTTGAAATTACTGCTGAGGATGAAGAAAAAATCCTTGAGCTTTCCCGCGACCCTGCAATCTATGAAAAGATTGTCGGCTCGATTGCGCCTTCAATTTATGGGTACGAGGACATAAAAGAAGCCCTTGCCCTTCAGCTGTTTTCGGGCGTTGTGAAAAATCTTCCTGACGGTTCCAGAATAAGGGGTGACATCCATGTTATGCTTGTAGGAGACCCGGGTATTGCAAAATCCCAGCTCCTGCGCTATGTGGTCAAACTCTCCCCAAGAGGTGTATTTACTTCAGGGCGAAGTGCGTCGGCAAGCGGTCTGACTGCGGCTGCCGTAAAAGACGACCTTAATGACGGGAGATGGACAATCGAAGGTGGCGCCCTCGTCATGGCTGATATGGGAATTGCCGCGGTTGACGAAATGGACAAAATGAAGACCGAGGATAAGAGTGCCCTGCATGAGGCAATGGAACAGCAGACTATAAGTATTGCCAAAGCGGGGATTATTGCGACCCTGAAATCCCGCTGTGCCCTCCTTGGAGCTGCAAACCCGAAATATGGGCGTTTTGACAGGTATGAAGGCCTTGCAGAGCAAATTAGTATGCCGCCTGCACTGCTCTCCCGTTTTGACCTTATCTTTGTTTTGCTCGATACCCCAAACCATGCCCTGGACAGCAGGATTGCAAACCACATTCTCCAGTCTCATTATGCAGGAGAACTCTTCGAGCAGCGGGAAAAACTTCCCGGGTCTCACATTACGGAAGACTTTGTCGAAGCCGAAATGGAGGTTATCGAACCTGTCATACAGGCCGAGATCATGAGAAAGTACGTTGCATATGCCCGGAAAAACGTATTTCCTGTAATGGAGGAAAAAGCAAGGGTTCACTTGATAAACTTCTATACAAGTCTGCGAGAAACAGCAAAAGGTAAAGATTCACCTGTCCCTGTAACAGCAAGACAGCTTGAAGCCCTTGTCCGTCTCTCGGAAGCAAGCTCAAGAGTCCGCCTAAGCAATACGGTTACACTTGAAGATGCAGAAAGGACTATCCGGATAGTCATGAATTGCTTGAAAAACGTAGGCGTAGACCCCGAAACAGGAGTCCTTGATGCGGATATAATTGCTTCTGGCACAAGCATGAGCCAGAGAAACAAGATAAAAACCCTGAAAGATATAATTAGAGAACTAAGTAAGAGACATCAGGGAGCTAAAGTCCCTCTGGAAGAAGTTTATGCTGTAGCTGAAAGCGAGCACGGGATAGATCGGACTCATGCCGAAGAATACATTAAGAAAATGAAGCAGAGAGGAGACTTGGCTTCTCCAGATCAGAACCATATCAAGGTTGTCAATTATTAATTTCAGACAAAGCAAAGAGCTGAAAATTCCAAGGTAGACTTTCCAGTTGCCGGAAAGCGAAAACCCCTACATGGTAATTATATGAGGACGGTTAATCTGTAAATACTAAAAGGGCAATACTACTTAAAAGGGAGAATATGTATCTAAAAATTTATAAAAATGGGGAGCATGTCCTTGTTGCAGCCTGCGATAAGGAAGTGCTCGGAAAGACCCTGAAGCGCGGCAATACCGTAGTGGAGGTCAACAGGGCCTTCTATGAAGGGGAATATGTTTCCGAGGAAGAACTCCAGAAGGCCCTTGAAGAAGCTACCACTGCAAACCTCTTTGGGGACAAAACAATTAACTGTGCCATAAAATGCGGGTTAATCGATCCGGGTTCCGTGATAGTAATAGATAATATACCTCATGCCCAGATTTTCAGGATTTAATTTGATATTGTCGGATTAATTCCAGGGGAGGCTGAACTCCAGGAATCAGTACGGTTTGGCTTTCAGGGCTGGTTATATACCGAGATAGAATAACATATGTATAAAATAAAAATGTAGATCGTGATACCGTGACTGAAAATATTGAAGAAGCCGGAATCAGAGTACTGACCGAAGGGGAGCTGATCTCCGCAGTTGTGGAAAAACACCGACGGTTTCTGGAAGAGGATCGGAAAGAATTTGGAGAACTGGACAGCAGGCTGACCCAGGTCGAAGAAGACATAAAAAATGCAAAGAATTCCAGAATCATGATGGAGGAGAGAAAAGAAGTTCTCAAGGAGAAACGCCAGCAGTTTTACCATCAGGCCGAAGCACTCCTTGAAAAAGAAGTCTTCCCGAAACTGGACCCGATTACTGCCAGTAAACTCAAGGAAGAACTTAAAAAACTTAAGGGGCAGATAGACCCCGAAGAAGAACAGAAACTTAAAAATTCGTTTATGGAAAACCTGCGCGAAGTTATTCGGGTAGCTGGACTTGGTGAGAATATTCTCCTGCAAACCGGAGCCAGAATGGAGGAAGCCAGGAACTCAAATCTGGAACTAAAAGAAATAGTACAGTCTGAAAAGCAACTTGCAGAGGATGACGGCAGCAAGAGTGAAGAGATTTCTAAAAGCAAATCCCAGCATAAATGGCTCAGCACCAAAATAAAGAACCACGAAGAAGCCCTGAATTACTGGGAAAAATTGAAAGTATAACCCTTTTTCGAAAACACACGGGTGATGGTACATGACCAACGACGTTTCAACCAAAGAAATTGCAACGGCCGACCTTTCAAACCTTAACGAACGGGAGCTGAAGGGCAAGGTAAACGAGCTCAGGAGCAGGATAGAGAAAAGCGAAAGGCAGTTGGCTTCGATTTTTAAGGAACTGAAGATGAACAGGACCGATATCGACGAACTGAAAGAAAAGAGAGACTCTCTGAACCAGCAGGTTAAGGAAAGGGTTGCAAAAGCACAGGAACTCAGAGATAAACGGGATGAGATCAACAAAGCAATTGGCGAGTACAAGGGAAAAAGAAGCGACGTAAACTCAAAGACGCAAGAGCTGTTTTCAGGAATTGCTGGGCTTAAAGAACAGCGGGACGAATGCAATAAACTTTCCCACGGAAGCGTGGAATCTCTCACAAAGGCTTATGAAGCCGAACTTGACGCTTTTCTCAATAAAGAACTGCCTCTTGCAGTGGAAATTAAAATATTCCAGAAATTGAATGACCTCAGTAAACGCCTGCAAGCTGCGCAGAAAGCAAACGAACTGCATGTGCAAATCCAGGAAAGTTACAAAGAATCAAAAGGGATCCATAAAAAGGGAGACGAATTCCATGAAAAGATCCAGGCCCTTTCAGATGAATCTCAGGCCTGTCACCTGGAAATGCTTGAAAACTTCAAATTCGCTGATGAGATCCGAAAAGAGGCGAATATGTACCATGCCCAGCTTACGGATAAAATTACAAACGTAAACTCAATTAAAGAAAAAATTGACCCACTTAAAACCAGCATTGCTAACAATCGGAAGGAACTATCCCTGTACCTTGACAGGCTAAAAGACCTGCAACTTACTAAAGACGAGCACAAGGTAAGCCAGAAACACAGCGATGCCCGCGAAAAACTTCAGAAAAACGCTCGCTTGAGTCTGGAAGATCTTAAACTCCTTATCGAGAAAGGGGACGTTAAATTCTCCAACGAGTAAGAACCCGGAAAACTCACAGGCAGCCGGCGACAATAACCAGTTTCACAGAAACTGTCTCCGGCTTATTCCTTTTAATAAATTTCGCTTTTTATCCTTTTTAAATTAATTTCCGTATTTATTCTTTTAAATCGGTTTCATTTTCCTTTGCAGCATAAAATTATCTTTTCTTCCCCTTTCCTGCAAAGAGGCCTGTCGCCAGAAGTACGGTCCCCAGACCAAAGAGGAAGAGGGGCATATCAAAACCCTCGGCTTGAGCTTCCAGTTCCGAATGGTCGGGAGAGATGTTGTCCGAAGTATTGGCAGGCGATTTGACTGACGTTTGAGGCACAGGAAGTTTGGGATTAAGATACTGGTATACAGGTGAGAATCTTACCAGTACTCCATCGGCTCCTTCATATATCGTGTCCACGGTAAGATTAAGGACCTCGGTAGAGTCTTGCGAATATACAAACTTAGAGCCTTCAGTGACAATAGCATCCTGAAGCGGAACTCCACTTCTGTCAAGTTCAATCCAGATTCTTTTGCCTTCAGTATCCGTGCCTTTTATATAAAGCTGGTAATCCTGTAAAAAGGTATGAGAATTGCCTGACCTTATGTAAATCTCTTCTCCGTCGATCAGAATAATGGAGAGCCTTTCTTCATTATCAGCAGCTAAAGCAGGTGACATGGAGTAAAAGGCAACTGAAGAACATAAGAAGATAAGGAGGAAAAAGGACAGTACAGAAACAAAGTTTATCTCATTATCTTCCTTTCTTTCGTGTTCATCTGGGACGCGCATAAATGCATCTGCCTGCAATAATCTCTTCTCTGGTATCGTCGGCTTTTCTTATTACGAGAGCTCCGTCGGAGGTTACTCCTACCGCTTTGCCTTCTATAATTCGTGAGGGCGTTGTGACTTTGACCTCTTTTCCTATTGTGTCGGAAAGAGCAAGCCAGTCATTGAGGATATGTGAGAAAGGCTGGGTCTTGAAATTTATGTACTGCTGCTCAAGCTCGAAGAGGAAGTCTTGCAGGAACGAGACTCTTTTTATGTGCCTTCCAAGCTCGACTTTCAAGGTCGTGGAGCCTGCACGGAAAGATTCCGGGATGTCCTTTAGATCCATATTCACATTAATTCCTATTCCCAGCACGACATAGTCTACTCTATCCACTTCGGCCTTTGCCTCGGTAAGGATTCCACAGACTTTCTTTCCATTAATGCGAACATCGTTTGGCCATTTAATGCGAGCGTCAAGGCCCAGATCGCGGATAACGTTTGCAACCGCAAGCCCTGCAACCAGTGTAAGCCTCGAGGCGTGCCTGAGAGGAATTCCAGGTTTCAGGATCACGGACATCCAGATCCCGCCGTGAGGAGAGACCCATTCCCTGCCCATCCGGCCCCGGCCTCCCTTCTGCACTTCGGCGATCACAAGCGCTCCTTCTTCTTCCGATGCTGCAATTTCTTTCGCAATACTATTTGTAGAAGTTACTTCTTCGAAATAATGAATTTTTTTCCCCAGAAGAGTTGTCTTGAGCCCCATCTGGATTTCTTCCGGGTATAGCAGTTGAGGTACGGATTTCAGGACATATCCCCGTTTAGGAGATGATTCTATTTCATAACCATCAGCCTGAAGGGACTTGATGTACTTCCAGACCATTGTCCTCGAGATCCCTAACTTGAGCCCCAATTCCTCTCCGGAAACAGGACTTTTCTGTGCATCTTTAAGTGCCTTGATAATTCGAGATCTTTTATCTCCCATCCGTGCACCCCATACAAATTATACGTTCCACCGTATATAATTTTTTATTCTAGATTGTTTTACATCAAATTTATTAGATACCCTCCTGTTTCTTGGAGGAGCATCTATCATCGCTGCGTTTTCTGTGCCATGCTTACATAGGCGTGCACGGCAGCCGTGATGGCCGCAACTTTTTTGTCTTTAGCTTCAAGAGCCGAAGCCAGAGTAGCTCCCTTTTCAGCATCTACTTTGACAACTTCTTCAACAGAGTCCAAAATCTTATGATCTTCAATAAAAGCTGTTGTAAGATCACCCCTGCGGAAGGCCGGGTTGCGCATTACTGCCTTATGGAAGGGTATATTGGTCTTTACTCCAACGACCACGTACTCATAAAGAGCTCTCTCCATCCTGGCAATCGCTACATCTCTTGTCTTTGCCCAGACGCAGAGCTTCGAGATCATTGAATCGTAGTATGGAGAAATTGTGTAACCTGTATGTACTCCACTGTCCACCCTGACGCCAGGACCGCCTGCAGATCGGTATCCCCGGATCTTTCCTGGAGAAGGTGCAAAATCATTTAACGGATCTTCCGCATTGATCCTGCACTCAATAGCATGCCCGTCAATGATGATATCTTCCTGGCTAAATTCAAGCTTTTCTCCCCAGGCTATCATGAGCTGCTCTCTTACAATGTCAACACCCGTAATCATCTCCGTGATTCCGTGCTCAACCTGCAGGCGAGTATTGACTTCAAGGAAATAAAAATTGCCTTTTGAGTAAAGAAACTCCACTGTTCCGGCGTTTACGTAGCCAATTGCTTTTGCTACCCTGACTGCGGCTTCTCCCATCTGCTTCCTGAGTTCAGGGGTCATGATAGGGGAAGGAGCTTCCTCAATAAGCTTCTGATGCCTTCTCTGGATGGAGCATTCCCTATCTGAGAGGTAAATTGTATTTCCATATCCATCAGCCAGAATCTGGATCTCTATATGCCTCGGTTCCTCCACATATTTCTCAATGAAAACCGAAGAGTCGCCAAAAGCCGAACCAGCCATTTGCCTGGTAGAACTTAGTGCAGTAGCGAGTTCGGAGCTAGAATGAACTACTTTCATTCCAATTCCACCGCCTCCTGCCGAAGCTTTGATCAGGACGGGATAGCCGATCTCTTCCGCTATTTTTAGAGCCTCGTCTGCATCCTCAACTGCATCCTTCGTCCCGGGCACAACAGGCACACCAGCCTTCATCATTAGGTTCCTGGCCCGGATTTTGCTTCCCATCTCGGCAATTACATGGCTGGGAGGGCCTATGAAAATAATTCCTTCTTCCTCACAGCGTTTTGCAAAGGCAGGATTTTCGGAAAGGAAACCGTAGCCCGGATGAATTGCTTCAGCTCCTGTGTTTTTTGCAACTGCAAGGATAGCTTCCATATTCAGATAACTCTGGCTGGAAGGGGCCGGACCTATCAGGTAGGCCTCGTCGGCATATTTGGCAAAGAGGGCATTTTTATCAGCTTCCGAACAGACCGCAACCGTGGAAATCCCGAGTTCCCGACAGGCACGCATAACCCTGATTGCAATCTCACCGCGGTTTGCAACGAGTACTTTTTTGAACATACTGCATTCCACCTCGCTACAGTTATTCGATTGACATTATTATGTCGCCAGGAGATATGGTGTCTCCTTCGGAAACAAAAATTTCTCTTACAACGCCTGAGTGGGGAGCGTGGACGGAATTTTCCATTTTCATAGCCTCAATGACTGCGACAGTGTCTCCTTCGGAAACAGTATCTTCAACCTTGACCTTAAGAGAAAGAACCATACCCTGCATTGAACTGCTCACAGCTCCTTTAATAGACTCGGCACTGGGCTTTTTGGGTGAGGCGTCAGATACTGAAATTCCCCCACTGAGAGGCTCAATCCTGACTTCGTAAATCTCATCATCTACTTCGACCTTGAAATGGTTTGGAATCATATACTCCTGCTGCACTGAAGGGGCAGGGGCAACTACTGCCAGAGCTTCTTCTTCCATTTCTCCTTGCAGGAACTTGGGGGCGATAGCTGGGTAGAGAATATAGGTAAGAATATCTTCCTCTGATTTTGCAATACCCATTTCCTCCGCTTCCTTTTTCCTTTTTTCATACTCAGGCTTCAGGAGATCGGCAGGGCGGCAGTGGATAGGTTCTTCGTCTCCGATTACCTTGCCTATTATTTCCGGGCTTATGGGTGCAGGAGATCGCCCGTAAAGACCACGCACATAGTCCTTCACCTCCTTAGGAATGACCTTGTAGCGCTCGCCCATGAGTACGTTAAGTACCGCCTGAGTACCTACTATCTGGCTTGTGGGAGTGACAAGAGGCGGATACCCCAGCTCTTCTCTAACTCTGGGCATTTCATTTAGCACAGCGTTGTATTTATCAAGAGCATTCTGTTCCTTTAATTGAGAAACGAGGTTTGAGAGCATTCCACCAGGGATCTGGTAAATAAGGACATTAGTATCAATCTGCTCGGAAATAGGGTCGAGTATGCCCCGGTATTTCTCTTTTAAATCTTTGAAGTATACAACTACCTCTTCAAAAGCTTCGAGATCCAGACCGGTATCGTAAGGAGTACCCTTAAGGGCTGCTATAACCGTCTCAGTCGGAGGTTGGGAAGTTCCCCAGGCCAGGGGAGAAAGTGCCGTATCCAGAATGTCAATTCCTGCTCCACAGGCTGCCATATAGCTCATTGGGGCCATTCCGGAGGTACAGTGGCAGTGAAGAGAAATCGGGATGGAGATCTCCTTCTTCATAGCACTGATTATATGGGTGGCATCGTTAGGGGAAAGAAGGCCTGCCATATCTTTAATACAGATGGAATCGCACTCAAGTTCCTCAAGCTGTTTTGCAAGTTCAACATATTTCTCAACGGTATGCACCGGACTTATAGTGTAGCATACCGTACCCTGTACGTGAGCACCAAGCCCTTTTGCTACCTTGATAGAGAATTCCATGTTCCGAATATCATTGACCGCATCAAAAATTCGGAAAATGTCAATTCCATTCTGATAGGACTTAGTAACGAATTTCTCTACCACGTCATCCGAATAGTGCCTGTACCCTACAAGGTTCTGCCCTCTGAGCAGCATCTGAGCATAGGTGTTGTTCATTTCTTTCTTGATATCCCTCAGGCGCTGCCAGGGATCTTCGTTCAGGTAGCGGATACAGCTGTCAAAGGTAGCGCCTCCCCACATTTCGAGAGAGAAATACCCGATCTGGTCCAGTTGTTCAACCACTTCGAGCATATCTCTTGTCCGCATTCTGGTTGCCAGGAGAGACTGATGTGCATCCCGGAGGATGGTTTCGGTAATTTTTACACTCATGGATGAACCTCTTAAAATCGAATCAAAATAACCTGGTCTACTATCGCTGATAGTGCAATTTGGATGGTTTTTCCGGGGATTTCATTCAGGTTTCCGGAAGCACATTGATCAGTATTTTGATCCGGTTTGAGTAAAGTGTATAAGTCCTCTGATTGTAATTTTGATACAATCTACTGCGGTTTTGCCGGAAAAAGGGTTTCTCCGGTTAAATATAACCGACTTTCCGGGACCGCAAACAGAGGACATCAATTTTACAGACCCAAACGCAGTATTCGACAGATCTGCGTTGATAAGAATTCTTTAATATACCATTGTTAACAAGTATATACCTTTCGGCTGTTAACATTAAAAAAGTACCTTTTTAGCAAAAGTTTCTGATTTACAATAGGACTTAAATATGTAAGAAAAAGCCTTCGAATTCCCGAAATGCAGAAACCTGTCCAGAAAAAATTCATTCTGAAAAGCAGTAACGTGCAGCAGACTCGCAGTAAGCTTTAGCCTGCAGGACAGGACTGAAAAACTAATGTGACGGCTCCCGCCAATAAATTGACGGGCATCTAGGGAATTTCAACCCAAGCCCTACCGCCCTACGGCGATTATTTATTGGTTCTCGCTGTCAACGTTCAAACTTTTACCTGTAGAACTTCTCTACAGAACCTTATAGTTTAAGTTCAGAGCAAAGTCGAATGACCTCTGTAGCGTTTCCAGCTTCCAGAGCAGAGTTCGACAATAACATAATAGCCCTAATATTATATAGATTTACGGAGTAAAAAACGTTATGCTAAGACAGATTAAGGATTATATCCCACCTTTGAAAAGGCGGGGATTAGCCCTTCACTTCTCCTAAAAATTAAAAGTTAAAGATTAAAGGTTTAAAATAGAGGTTTAAAATAAAGGTTTAGAAGTCTGGAAACAAAAATATGTTTATTTGGAGCGAAAAGTATAAGATTCCCGATGTTTGTAGCCCGCAAATCAAGATTTCTGTTTTCTCCCAACAAAGAACCACTGATCGTAGGTTCCCTCGGAGTCTGTGTTATCTACTATCTCACCTTTAACTCCTGCCCTGAGCAGGGCTCCAGCGATGATCTCAATCTCAGGTTTGCTACTAACTGTAAAAAGTATAAGGGCACCCTCATTCGCAACTGAGACAGCTTCTCTCATAATGCCCGTCCAGAGTTCTTTATTAAATTCATAGACAAGACCCAGCATAAATCCCATAACCGCATCAAAGCTTTCTGGCTCGAAATAGCTGGAAAGGGAAGTTGCATCCATTACAACCGTTCTTTGGGGGTTCAAAACCCCCTGTTCAAGTCCCTGGCAGACGGCACATTTATTGATTTCTACAGCCAGCGGGTCAAGCCCAAGCCTGTAGAGGGCAAGCGTAGACATACCGTTTCCACAGCAGACTTCAAGAATTCTGCCTTCAGGGTAAAGACCTTTTTCCTGGAGAGTATCGAAGATTTCTGCTACCTTCCGCACACGATTCTCTGAAAAAACGCTCCCATAGGACTCGGGCTTGACAGAGCAACCCTGGCAGAGATTTCGGTTTACAAGCATAAGAGAATAATACTCATTAACGGCATCTCGCCAGTTTTCCGAAGAAATTTCAATATCTTTTTCAGGCAGATTAAATGTAAGAAGAGAAGCCGCAAGTGCCTCAAAATCCTTTTTTGGACGAGCTCCCGCAAGAGCTCCCGTAAAAACCGACCAGAAATCTACAGGGACTTCCTCATCAGCCGGATTAAAGAGCAACAATCCGAGCGTATGCTCCCCTTCCCTAACCCTCAGAAGTCGCATCCCGCCTTCCTCTCCAAACCTCCGGACCCCTTTAAGGTAGTCAAGCGTACGCTCAATAGTCCTCTGGGCGAGATAGCTTTCCTCTACAAAATAGATTTCTTCATCAATGCCAAGGAGTTCCTGTAAAAGCATATCTGTCTAGATTCGGATAATCTCATATCAAGATTTCGAAAAAGAGATATGCATAA
>CAYSZA010000040.1:0-14725 GCA_964435275.1 uncultured Methanosarcinales archaeon
TACGTTTTCCGTTTGTTGCCCGTTAAGTAGAAGTTCGTTTCGAATTAACACAACAGTCGTGAATTAGATGACAACACAAGATATAACCGTGGATGTTTTAATGCTCATCCTCTTTTTGGTCATTGTTACCGGGGTGGCATTACCTTTCAGCAATTTCTTTGTCCGAGTTTTTTCCGGAGATATGTCCCGAGGAATTCCGGGTCATATTGAAAAGGCGATATATGGACTGATCGATACAGGTCCTGATAGAGAAGACGGGTGGAAGGGCTATGCCCGGGACATGCTCATCTTCAATGGTACAGGTCTTGTAATTCTTTTTATACTGCTTCTTCTTCAAGGTTTTCTTCCTCTCAACCCACAGAATTTCGGGGCTTTTGATCTTTTTACTGCAATTAACACTGCTGTCAGTTTTGTCACCAACACAAACTGGCAGGTCTACAGTGGTGAAACAACGGCAAGCTATCTCACCCAGATGGCCGGTTTTACAGTCCAGAACTTTCTCTCCTCTGCTACAGGCATCTGCATAGCTATTGCAGTGATGCGGGGAATAACCCGCCAGTCTACCGACAGGGTAGGTAATTTCTGGGTGGATATGACTCGCTGTACTCTTTATATTCTACTTCCGATAGCTTTCATTTTTGCCCTCATTCTAGTTTCTCAGGGCGTCATCCAGAATCTTGACCCATATGTCCAGGCCACAGGGTACGGCCTGACCGGGCAGCAGACAATTGCAATGGGGCCTGTAGCCTCCCAGGAAGCGATTAAAGAGTTCGGTACCAACGGAGGAGGATTTTTCAATGCAAACTCCGCACACCCATATGAAAACCCGACACCTCTGACCAACATGATAGAAGTTTTTCTTATTCTCCTTATACCTGTAACCCTGCCTCTGGTCTTTGGAAGAATGACCGGTAAAGTGAGGGAGGGATGGATGATTTACACCGTTATGCTAATATTATTCTTAGGTGGTTTCTGTGCACTCTACGCTGCAGAGCTGGCAGGCAATCCGCTGATAGAAAAGCTTGGGGTTTCCGGGATATCCATGGAGGGAAAAGAAGTCAGGTTCGGACTCTGGGAATCGTCACTCTTTGCCGCATCTACCACAGCGACTTCCTGCGGGGCAGTCAACACCATGCATGATTCACTCACTCCTCTTGGAGGCCTGGTACCTATGTTCATGATTCTTCTAGGCGAGGTCGCCTTTGGGGGAGTCGGGTCCGGATTTTACACCATGATCGGATTTGTAGTGCTTGCAGTCTTTATTGCAGGATTGATGATCGGAAGAACTCCTGAATATCTCGGAAAAAAGATAGAGGTGCTGGAAATGAGGGCTGCCGTCATAACCGTCCTTGTTCCTGGCGTCCTTGTTCTCTTGCTTTCGGGTATTGCGTTGGTTTTGCCAAATGTTGCAGAATTAATGAAGAATCCCGGTCCTCACGGGCTTTCTGAACTGATATATGCCCTTGCCTCCATGTCTCAAAATAATGGTAGCGCTTTTGCCGGATTTGACGCCTCAAAGCCATTCTACACACTGATAGGTGCTCTAGCAATGGCGATAGGCAGGTTCGTCCCGGCGGTCGCTATGCTGGCAATGGCAGGATCGTTAGCACAGAAGAAAAAAGTTCCGCCAAGTTCAGGAACTCTTCCCACTGCCTCCGTTACATTTTCTGTCTGGGCAATCCTGGTAATCCTGATTATCGGCGCTCTCACATTTTTCCCTCTCTTCGCAATGGGGCCTATTGTCGAACACCTGATTATGACAGGAGGGATCTGAAGCAATGCCAAGAAAGCGATACCCAAGTTTAGGCGCTTTTGAATCGAAACTTCTTCGTGAAGCCCTGATCAGTGCAGTGCTTAAACTGGATCTGCGTCAGCAGGCTGGAAACCCGGTTATGCTGCTGGTGGAAATAGGAGGTATCCTGACCACTATTAGTTTTGTTATCAGTCTTTTTTCTGCTACCGCTGGAGCTTCTTTCTTTACGGGCTTTGTTTCTTTCTGGCTATGGCTGACAGTGCTCTTTTCCAACTTTGCGGAATCGGTATCTGAAGGGCGTGGAAAAGCCAGGGCAGCGTCCCTCCGACAATCAAGAACCAGCGTTCCGGCCCGAAAGCTCAAAGCGGAATCTTTCGATGCTTCTTCCATCGAGATATCTTCTTCTGATCTCCGGAAAGGCGATCTCGTCCTGGTAAAGGCAAACGAAGTAATCCCTGGAGACGGGGAAGTCGTGAAAGGAGCTGCACTGGTCAACGAAGCCGCAATTACAGGCGAATCAGCCCCGGTTGTGCGTGAGTCGGGTGGTGACCGGAGTGCTGTTACCGGAGGAACTACTGTTATCGCAAATGAGATAATTATCCGAATTACCACTGATCCGGGACAGACCTTCCTGGACCGCATGATCTCAATGGTGGAAGGTGCTGAGCGGCGTAAGACTCCTAACGAAATAGCTCTCGAAATTTTGCTCATTGCGCTCACAGGCGTATTTCTTGCAGTTGTGATCAGCACCTATTCGGTTTCTGCATACAGTGCCGCTTCAAGCGGGAGGGGAGCTGCTGCCAGCCTCACGGTCCTGATTGCACTTTTCGTCTGTTTAGCACCCACAACTATTGCAGCCCTGCTTCCGGCAATCGGAATAGCCGGAATGGATCGTTTATTCCGTTTAAACGTTATTGCTCTCTCAGGAAGGGCAATCGAGGCTGCAGGTGATGTAAATGTCCTGTTACTGGACAAAACGGGTACTATAACTTTAGGTAACCGCCAGGCAGCTGAATTTTTGCCAGTAGATGATCAGTCACTTGATGACCTGATGGAGGCTGCTCTGCTTTCGTCTTTCGCAGATGATACTCCAGAAGGGAAAAGCATTATTTCTCTAATTCAGGGGAAAACGGGAAAGACTCCAGTTTCCCCGGAAAATGTCACTTTCATACCTTTCTCTGCTGCAACCCGAGTTAGTGGTGCACAGTGCAGTGAAATAACTTACCTGAAAGGTGCCTCGGATGCAATAACAAAAGCCGTCCTGGAACGTGGAGGTGTCATTCCGCCGGACCTGAAGGCGAAAGTACACGGAGTTGCGTCTGCAGGCGGCACACCTCTTGTAGTTGCTAGCAACGAGACAATTCTCGGTGTTATATTCCTCAAGGATATCCTGAAAACAGGTATTAAGGAAAGGTTTGCAGACCTGCGTCGGATAGGAATAAGGACGGTTATGATCACAGGAGATAATCATCTCACTGCTGCCACTATTGCAGCAGAAGCCGGAGTAGATGATTACCTGGCAGAAGCAAAGCCTGACGATAAGCTCAGAATGATCAGGGACTATCAAAATGAGGGATACATGGTCGCCATGACCGGGGACGGAACAAATGATGCTCCTGCTCTTGCTCAGTCCGATGTGGCCGTGGCAATGAACAACGGCACACAGCCTGCAAGAGAGGCTGCAAACATAATTGACCTGGACAGCGACCCGACAAAACTGCTGGACATTGTTGAGATAGGTAAGCAAATCCTGATGACTCGCGGAGCTCTGACAACCTTTTCTATTGCCAATGATATTGCCAAGTACTTCGCAATCATTCCGGCTGCCCTTATAGGAATTTATCCGCAGCTTGAGGTACTGAACATAATGGGCCTTGCAACTCCCCAGTCTGCCATCCTTTCGGCAGTCATATTCAATGCTCTGGTAATCCCAATGCTGATTCCGCTTGCACTTGCCGGGGTAAAGTTCAAGACTATGCCGGCATCGCAACTCTTTGCTTACAACCTGACTATCTTTGGCCTTGGAGGAGTTATCGCTCCGTTTATTGGAATCAAGATAATTGATCTGTTACTGGCCGGTTTATTGCATATCTGAGGAGGTACTGGCATGATATCTCTCAAGAAAGCCATATTATTATTCACAGTGCTATTCATCATTACAGGGTTCGTTTATCCCATGGCAGTGACGCTTGTTGCAGGACTCCTTTTCCCGAATCAGGCTCACGGAAGCCTTATTGTCGATGGTGAAAACCGGGTTGTCGGCTCAATGCTTATTGGTCAGAATTTCACAGCACCTCAGTATTTCCAGAGCAGGCCGTCAGCCAGCGGGTATGATGCAATTTCTTCCGGAGGCTCAAACCTCGGTCCGACAAACCCCATTCTTCTGGAGCTTGTCGACAATCGAACAAGCACACTCCGGAAAGCCGGGATTACCGACCCTATACCTTCGGACCTGGTTATGGCTTCTGCTAGCGGGCTTGATCCGCACATCAGTTTGGAATCTGCATTGATACAGGTGCCTGCTGTGGCAAAGGCACGAAATCTTCCGGGAGAAGACCTCAAAGCACTTATATTTGCTGAATCTGTCAACTCCACATTCACCGGAACTTATGTTAATGTGCTTTCGCTCAACAGGGCGCTTGATAAGATGAATCAGTCTCATGAATGAGGGGATTATGAAACGCGATCGCTATGATGATGCAGAAGGCAGACCACAGGCCGAAGATTTACTCTTCATTGCTCGCCGTGATGAGAAAAAAGCAAATGAAGGAATGTTGACAGTTTACCTTGGCTACTCCGCAGGTGTTGGGAAAACATATTCAATGCTTGAAGATGCCCTTCAACGGAAACGGGAAGGAAAAGATGTTGTAATCGGGTACATAGAGACTCATGATAGACCTGAGACTAATGCCCTGGTAGAGAATTTTGAGGTCATTCCTGCGGTCTCTATCAAATATCAGAATCTCTCTTTGAGGGAGCTGGATATTGACGCAGTCATCCGACGCCACCCCCAGATCGTCCTGGTCGATGAGTTAGCCCATACCAGCGCCCCAGGCAGCAGACATATTAAACGATATCAAGATATCGAAGAACTTTTGCAAGCAGGAATCTCGGTTTATACAACTGTCAATATTCAGCACATTGAGAGCCAGAACGATGCCGTTGCCCAGATAACTGGTATAAGAGTTTCCGAGACTGTACCGGATACTTTCTTCTCTGATGCTGATGAGATTCGGCTTATTGATATTACTCCGGAAGAACTGAACATTCGTCTCAAAGCCGGGAAAGTCTATGTAAAAGATATGGCTGAAGCTGCTATCGAGCGTTTCTTCAGAACCGGAAACCTCCTTGCACTCCGCCAGCTTGCTCTGCGATATATGGCGGAGTATACCGATAAAAGGATGATAAACTATATGAGGACACGGGCTATTCCGGGCCCATGGCCGGCTACAGAAAGGCTTCTTGTTTGCATCCGTCCCGGTCCTGCAGCTGAATACATGGTTAGAGCAGCATCCAGGCTTGCAGCCAGATTCGATGCTGATTTGATTGTGTTTTCAGTGGATGTCGGTGGCGATAGAGCTTTATCTTCTCAGGAACGTGCCTGGCTAAATCAGGCTCTTGAGACAGGTAGAAGACTTGGTGGGAGGATAGTGCGTTATCGTGGAAGTGATGTAGCTGACGAGATTATACGTTACGCCCGGCGGAGCAATGTAAGCATGATCATGCTTGGAAAGCCACATGGGCTGGATATAATCTCCTCTCCGGTATACAGGGTCATAAGGCAATCACACGGCATTGATGTCCACCTGTACGAGCCAAAAGGAGACAGCGTTCACATACCTCTTAAACGGCAAATACCACTCTACTTCACAGCGGAATATATAATTAGCGTTGTCCTGATTATATCTGTAGCTGGTATCAATCTCCTTCTTCGAGAGATTATCGGACCTTCAAATCTGCTGATAATTCAGCTTTTTCCGGTCCTGGTATCTTCCTTCTTTTTCAGGAGAAGAGTAGCTCTGTTTACGGCATTTGTAAGTATTCTTATCTTTGATGTCCTTTTTGTCGAACCTTACTATACAATTTCTGTCCATGACTGGGAATACTTTATCGCTTTTATCGGGTACGTTGCTATTGCCCTTATAATCAGCAGCCTTGCAACCCGGTTACGCCACCTTCTGCCTCAGATCTGGCAGAGTGAAGCTGAAGTGGAAGCAACTTCAGTTCTTTCCCGTGGACTTGTGGAGGCAAAAACACGGCAGGAAGTCTTCGAAATCCTTGCTGATCAAATGCGTAATTTTGGACCGGGTATTTTTGCAGTTTTCATACCCGGCCCGTCGGGATTACAGGTAGTAGCAGGCGACGCCGCCTACCCTCTCGACGACAAAGAGAGAGCCATTGCCCGATGGGCTTATGACAATGGTCAGATAGCGGGCCATGGAACAGATAATCTTCCTGCGGGAAAGGGATTTTATATTCCTCTCAAGACTCACAGGATGACCTTTGGCATTATGGCATTTGCCTTTGACAAACCTGATGAGGCTCTAATTCCGGAAAATAAAGAAATATTTGAAACAATGGCATTCCTTGGGGCTCTTGCACTCGAACGTTTATAAATAAAATTACTGAAAGCCATATAGAGACTGGCTTCACCTGTAAACTTATAACGGATATTATTTTCTTGAATTTTTAGTGTATATAAACACAAATGAGTACAAGGCTTAATATGTCTTACTCTTTTTAACTTTTTTATACTTTTATTGGCAAAACTACAAAGGGGATGCCATCTGCGTATAGTTTCCTCTGTGATGCGAAAACGGTATAGTTATGAAGCCATCTTGTAAGTCTCGAGTCATTCGGAAAGACGATTTGTCCACCAAAGAATACAGCATTAGGGAACTTCTTTAATATATCTGGTGCCAGTTTTGTAATTTCTTCAACAATGTCAGTGCCGACTGCAGTAAAACCTTCGGCATAGTAACCATGTGATGAAATTAATTTTACGTACTTATCTACATCTTTACTTACCGCGGTTTGGAGTCCTTTAATTTCTTCTGCTCCTTTGAACACTCCAGCATCGATTACGCCAATTTGTATAAATACAAAATTCTTGTACGTTCCACCGAACAATTTGAATATAGTGGACAATGCTTGCATCCCTAAACCATTAAAACCGTTTACAAGAAGTACTGCAGTCTTATCCTGCATGTTAGCTTTATCAGGTGTATCATTCTTAATCAGATTTATACATTCAGGAGACTTGATTACTTTTGCATTCAGCTCTTTAATAAGCTCTGAGGTATTGTCATAATGGCGTCTTATGAGGATAACAATTCCAGCAAAGGCTCCGATAATAAGTAATGTTATCCATCCGCCTTCGCCGAACTTAACGGCTACTACTGACATCAATATCAAAACTGTCATAAGCAGTCCGACACCGTTGATAATGAATTTCTTCTTCCAGTCTTTAACTTTTGCTTTAGACTTCCACCAGTGGCGAACCATACCTGCCTGTGACAGAATAAATGTTATGAAAACCGCTATACTATAAAGCACTATCAGAAGTTTGACCGAGCCCTGGGTAAGGAAAACCATGACTAACGCTGAGATGCCCATTATTAAGATCCCGTTTTGTGTTACAAGTCTATCACTAAGTGTTGCAAACCTGGTAGGAACCCATCGATCCAGTGCCATGTTTGCCAGAACCCTTGGGCCGTCTATAAATCCTGTCTGTGCCGCTACGAACAATAGACCTGCTTCTGAGATGAGAGTTGCTATTACGAAATAGTGACCTAAAGGTCCCCAGGACATGGTAATATTCTCAAACAGAACAGCGTTAAGAGTTTTTCCGGATTCTGGAGAGACATTGTAAAGTATATATGCAAGCATCAGCCCTGCTGCCATAAATGCCAGCGAAATTGCCATAAGATGCATGGTTTTCTTTGCTGTTTTTACCCTGGGCTCTCTCATTACTGGAACTGCATTACTTACCGCTTCAATTCCTGTATATGTTCCTGCACCCATGCTGTATGAATGAAGAATTATAAAAAGCAACGCTGAAAGCCCGGCTCCAGACACTACGTCGTGAACGTCAGTTGTAGTATTACTCATTACTGTTGGAGCACTTGTAAGATGCGTAGAAAACGCATATGATATTAAGATAAAATGAGCAATTATGAATAATGCGAATATAGGTATCAAAAATAAAACTGATTCTTTAACTCCTCTTAAATTCAATAATATAATTACCATGATTACAAAAAATGCAAACGCTAATTTGAATACTTGCCAGCTTGCTGGTAGAAAACTTAACATGGCATCTACACCACTTGCTATCGAAATAGCAATCGTAAGTACATAATCTATCAGGAGTGCACAACCGGAAAGCATTCCTAGAGATGGGGATAGCAACTTGCTAGCTACCAGATAGCCACCGCCACCTGTGGGGAACAGTTCGATTATCTGCGAATAACTTGTACTGATTACAAAAATCGTTAATATAATACTCAGTGCTACAAATATGGCAAGGTAAATATTATCTCCCAATGCCAGATATGCTTCTTCTGGACCATATGATGCTGAAGACATTGCATCCGATCCCAGACCGACCCATGCGAAGAGCGCTATTAAAGAAACTTTATGAAAAATATCAGTATCAAAAGGATTACGTGGCTCTCCAAGAACTAAAGTCTTTAAAGACTTTAATTTCTTATTATGTATTCCGTTATCTTGCATTCTTATTTAGCCTTCGTTTTATTTTTTAGTCGTTATAAATAACAGTTATAAAGACTTCAAATTGACACAAGATTATTCAACCTCAATCTGAGTTCTGGTATTTGAACTTGTTTAATGGATTCAAATTTTTAAGTATGTTTTAAATAAACGATAGTACTTTACTAGCTATCTTTTTTGAGTTAATATTCACAAAACCATAATAATTATTAATTGAATTTCTGGGAAATGGCAGATTTTAAATAAAGGAGAAGGAATAAAGCCACTTATTAAAAGACCTACAACCCTGGTCACAACACACTATCCTTATTATTGAGTTCATCCCAAAACCCAGAATTATGTCCTTAAGTCTCTAACTTTGAATAGTCAATCGATCTTCCGACTGTGAAATTAGTTCGAAACTCTTATAGATGTGCAAATAAGATCAGTTTTGGATGAGCTCATTATCTATTCGATAAGCATTTATCCATTCAATACACATTTTAATAGAAAAATAATAATATAAATTTCAGGTAATTGAAATGAAATTTCATATTATTGTATTTTTCTTGGTTACAACATGGCTTCTAGCTAGTGGTTGTGCGGAAAATGTAAATAAAGGACAAAATGCCACACAGGCCCCCGAAACAGTAATAATAGGAACAAAACCCTTTCAGGAGTCCTATATTACTGCAAATATTATTTCCCTTCTGCTTGAAAATCAAGGATACAAAACCGAAGTAAAAGAAAATTTTGGCGGCACGCTTGTAAATTATGAAGCCTTGAGAAAAGGAAATATTCAATCCTATGTTGAGTATACAGGAACTATTTATAGCGTAATATTAAAAAAGCCGCCTCTGAAGGAGTGGGATCCTGAGGAAGTTTATCGGGAATGCGAGCAGGGTATGCTTACTAATGACAATATAGAAATTGCAGCTCGTCTCGGTTTTGAGAATGACTATGCGATAGCTGTTGATAAGGATTGGGCTGAAGCTCACGGAGTTTCTAATATAAGCGACTTGGCTCCCTATGCACCTGAACTGACGATAGGGACTGATCAGGAATTTCTAACAAGAGAAGATGGGCTCCCACAAATAACCAGAGTCTATGGATTTACGTTTAAAAGCAATAAATCTATGGACGAAAGCGCAATGTATGAAGCCATGAGGGATAAAAAGGTAGATGCAATCAGTGCCTTTACTACAGATTCCCGTAACGGCCTTTATGGGATTAAAGTGCTTAATGACGATAAACATGCGTTTCCTCCCTATGAAGCAGTTGTTCTTGTTTCTGGGGACTTTGCTCAGAAAAACCCGAAGGCTATGGAGGCTCTAGGGAAGCTTAATAACAGTATTGATGAGGGCACTATGGTACGCCTCAATGGAGAATATAGCATTAACGGTATGAGTGCAAGGGAGGTTGCTCATAATTTCCTAATAAGTGAAAATCTAATCCCGATATGAATCTGCATACGGTATCAAAAATCTCTTTCCGGATAAATTTCTCCTTGTGAAAGTAAATTGAGTGAAGAAGGGAAAATTATTTGAGGGGCAAAATTAATAACTGCCCAGTGTACCACTCCGTTTGTTGCCCATATGGTTATTTTAAGTTTTTTTAAATTGCATTTTATTACGGATTTCGCATTCTAAGTCCACTCTTATTGGCAAAACTACGAAGGGAATACACTCAGCGTATAGTTTCTTCTGTGATGCGAAGACTGTATAGTTATGTAGCCATCTTGAAAGTATTGTTTCGTCGGGAATGACAATTTGACCACCGAAGAATACAGCGTTAGGAAACTTCTTTAAAATATCCGGTGCAAGCTTTGTAATCTCGTCAACAACATCGGTACCGATTGAAGTATAGCTTTCGGCATAGTAGCCATATGATGAAACCAATTTTATATACTTGTCCACATCGTTATTTACCATGGTTTGAAGTGCTTTAATTTCATCTACTCCTTTGAACACTCCGGCATCGATCACACCAATTTGTAGGAATACAAAATTCTTGTATATTCCACCAAACAACTCGAATATGCTGGACAGAGCAAGCATTCCTAAACCGTTAAAACCGTTTACAAGCAGTACAGCAGTCTTATCTTTGAGGTTGACCTTTCCAGGGGTGTCATTTTTTATTATAGAAATATTCGATGGATATACGATTATCTTGGCATTCAGCTCTGCAATAATCCCTGAGACATAGTCATAATGGCGTCTTATTATGAGAACAACTCCAGCAAAGGCTCCGATAATAAACAATGTTATCCAGCCCCCTTCACTGAACTTAACCAATATCACTGACATTAATATCACAATTGTCATAACCAGACCCACGCCATTGACAACTAATCTCTTCTTCCAGTCCTTGACCTTCGTTCTAGCTTCCCACCAATGGCGGACCATTCCGGCCTGGGACAGAATAAATGTTATGAAAACTGCTATGCTATAAAGGATTACTAAGTGTTCGACCGATCCCTGGGTAAGAGAAACCATAATTAAGGCTGAAACACCCATTATTAATATGCCGTTCTGTGTCACAAATCTATCACTCAGGGTTGCAAACTTAGTAGGAACCCATCGGTCTAATGCCATATTTGCCAGAACTCTTGGGCCGTCTATGAATCCGGTCTGTGCCGCTACGAACAATAAACCTGCTTCTGAGATGAGCGTTGCTATTACAAAATAAGGACCAAAAGTGCCCCAGGAGCTTGTAACATTCTCAAATAGAACGGCATTCAGAGTCTTTCCAGGTTCATGAACTACATTGTATAACAAATAAGAAATCATCAGCCCTGCTGCCATGAATGCCAGTGAAATTGCCATGAGATGCATAGTTCTCTTAGCAGTATGCACTCTAGGTTCTCTCATTACAGGTACTGCATTACTTACAGCCTCAATACCTGTATATGTTCCTGCTCCCATGCTGTATGAATGGATGATAATTAGAAGCAACCCTGAAAACCCTATTCCTTTTATTACACTATGGGTATCACTAATAGTATTATTCGCCACTATCGGCAAGTTTGCAGAATGGAAATAAAAAGCATATACTATTAAGATTACGTGGGTGATTAGAAACAATGCAAATATCGGGATTAAAAACAACACTGATTCTTTTATTCCTCTCAGATTCAATAAGATAAGGACCAAAATCACAAAAAATGCAAACTCCAGTTTGATCATTAGCCAGCTTGCTGGTAGAAAGCTTAATACAGCGTCTACACCACTTGCTATTGAAATGGAAATTGTAAGGACATAGTCTATCAGGAGTGCACAACCGGAAAGCATTCCAAGAGATGGGGATAACAACTTGCTTGCAACTAAATATCCACCACCACCTGTGGGAAATAATTCAACTATTTGCGAATAGCTAGTACTGATTACAAAAATTGTCAATATAATGCTAATAGCCACAAATATAGCAAGATAAACATGTTCTCCCAATGCAAGATATGCTTCCTGAGGACCATATGATGATGAAGACATCGCGTCGGACCCCAGACCAACCCACGCAAAGAGTGATATTAAGGAAAGTTTATGAAAAATGTTTGAATCTAATGGATTGCGAGGTTTTCCAATAATAAAAGTTCTTAATTTCTTAATATACTCTGGAATATCTTGCATTCTTATCCCACTCTTGGTTTTATTTTTTTAATCATTTTCCGAAAGTCTTGGTTAAAGGAATAAAACCTTGAAGAAAAAGAGAAGTAGTAAGAGAATTATAAGAACTACGCCAATGAAGATGAGAGTCTTCTGGTAGTAAACCTTCCATCCCCATTCTCTATCGAATCCTGTTTCAATAAAACAAAATCCTTTGATGATGGAATTATATAAGGGGTTATATAATAATTTGTCCCCACTCAATCAACTGCCCTACACCATAAATTTTAATAAATTGATATTTAAGACTGTTTCTCCTAGGTTTTAGAATTCAGAAGCAATGTTTAAAAGCATCACAGCGCGATCAGGTAGTATTGTGAATTTACCCTGAAAACATCAGTACTGTATAGATTGATGACAAAACTAGTACATGTTAGCGATAATGTGTGGATGGTTGTAGAAATACTATTCTTAAAGGCATTACAATTGGAAAGAAAGTGTTGTTGTCGCTGGCTGGTAGTGTTGTAACTGAAAATATACCTCTTTATCGCCTTGTAGCCTGCAATCCAGCAAAGATTTCTGAGTTTTCGATCTACACATTAATTGAATTTTTGAGTAATGAAAATTGCAGACTTTTAATGAAGGAATAGATCAAAAGTTAGGATATTTTTACAACTATCTTAAAAACTTCACTTTTTAAAGAACTATGTGTTAAATACTCTGAACATCAAGATATTCCTCTACAGAAAAGTATTCCCTATAAATATGCTCGTTTAAGTTCCCTTTTCCAAAGAATACTTAAGCAAGAAGGTTCATTTATCTGAAATCAAGCTTTTTTTCGAGGGAATCTTATGAAAGCCGTAGTTATAGGGGCAGGCGAAGTAGGATATCATATTGCAAAGTTTCTCTCCCTTACACACGATGTAATTGTTGTCGAGAAAGATGAGGAGGTCGCACGGAGGGCGGACGAACTCGATGTTCAGGTTCTGGAGGGGAATGGTGCAAACGCTGATCTTCTCGCCAGTATCCTTCACGATGTGGACATCCTGGTTGCTGTCACAGGGATTGATGAAGTAAATATTGTCGCCTGCATGACCGCAAAACTTATCATAAAGTCTCATCCCGGCTGGAGAGAAACCAAGACTATTGCAAGAGTAAGTAACCCGGATTACATCGATGTGCCTGTAACCTCAAGGGCTCAGGTTGGAGTCGATATCATGATCTGTCCGGAACTTGCTCTCGCCTCGGAGGTTGCCGAGGTACTTTCAAGCCCGTCAGCCATAGACGCGGAGGTCTTTGCCGGGGGCAAAGTCCAGATGATGGAGTTCGCGATCCGTCCTGACAACAGCCTTGTAGGAAAGCGGATACAGGATCTCAAGCTTGATGACTGCTGCATTGTAAGTGCGATTTTCAGGAAAAACGAAATAATCATCCCGCATGGGGACGACAGTATTCATGCAAATGATCATATGGTAGTTGTAGGCAAGCCCAAAGCCCTGGAAGAATTCGGCCGCTTTTTCGGGAGTGAAGGGCCTCACAGAATCAAAATCCTTCTTATAGGCTGCGGGATTGTAGGGTTTTATCTTGCTAAACTCATTGATAAAGACGAGAATGCCGATCTCAAAATTATCGAGTACAGGAAAAGTCGTTGCATAGAAGTGGCAGAGATTCTGGAAAATGCCCTAATTTTAAACGGGGACGGCACTGATGTTAACCTTTTGAGGGAAGAAAACATCGAAGATATGGACGTTGTGCTTGCAGTGACGGACAATGACGAGAAAAATCTTCTTTGTTCGCTCCTTGCAAAACAAATGGGAGCAAAGAAGGTTATTGCAAGAGCTGACCGTTCGGATTACGTGCCTCTTTTCGAAATGATCGGAATAGATATGGCAGTCAGTCCAAGGGAAGCAACCGTAAATGAGGTCCTTAAGCTTACAATGGGAAGAGGTATCGAAAAGCTTGCTACTCTGGAAGGCGAAAAGGCAGAAATCATTGAGTATACAACTTCAAAGCATTCAAAAATCGTAGGAAAATCCCTTGACAGGGTTAAGTTTCCGAAAGGCGCTATCGTTACCATGATAGTCCATAATGACGAGATCACCATACCACGAGGGGATTCGGTAATCCGGGAAGGAGACAGGGTAATAGTTTTCGCACTGTCTTCCGCAGTTTCGGCAGTGGAGAAACTTTTTAAATAAAGCTAAATACAAAAAGCCTAAAAGGATCTAGTAGTTTTAAAACAGAAAACAGTTTTTAAAACAGAAAATAGTTTTTAAAACAGAGGATCTGAATGAATTTTAGAGTTGTCCTGTACGTGCTTGGCGGCCTGCTCAGGCTTCTGGGGCTGCTCATGATAGTTCCTCTCGGAGTCGCATATTATTACGGGGAGAGTTTAACTCCTTTTCTGGTTTCGATTTTCATAACCACCCTTACTGGCTTTCTCCTGCTTTCCTATAAACCGAAGAAGAATGGATGCGCAAGGAGGGTTTCAGTTTTATGTCGGAAAATCGGCACTAATTTTTGCTCCGAAATCAATATCATGAGTACAGGAAAATTCCTTAACCAGTGAGCAATTGAAATTTGTATTATTCTGCGAAAAAGAAAAAAGAATAAGAAAAGTACATTACGTTTACTTATTCATATCTATATAGGCACTCTT